>NZ_JBFBAO010000050.1:0-26661 GCF_040682255.1 Micromonospora sp. NPDC051296
GGGGTACTCCGGGAGGCGACCGGGCCGGTGCTGCACCAGCGCCTGGACCAGGTGTGGGCGGACGAGGTGCAGTGCGCCCGGTGCTTGACGGCGTCGGCCGGTTCGGTCAGGTCGTCGCCCAGGCCGGAGGTGTATCCCGGCTGGCCGGGATGCAGGGCCGGCCAGGTGTCGACCAGGCCACCGGCCACCAGGGTGAAGTAGGCCGCCCGGTTGGCCGGCACGGGCAGTTCGGGCCCGGTGTTGAGGTCCCCGACGAGGACGGTCCGCCCCCGATGGTTCAGTGGGCCGGCCAGCAACTCCTCGGCCTGCCGCACCCGCACCACCGGGTGGAACGCCTCCAGGTGGGTGTTCACCACCCGGAAGGCCCGTTGACCGTGGACCAGGTCCACCGCGGTCCAACCCCGGGTGCTCGTCATGGTGCCCAGGGGAGCCGGAAGCTGGATCTCCATGTTCTCGGCGAAGTTCCCGGACGACGTGCCGGTGACCTTCACCCGGCCGCCGTGCCGGACCAGGATGACATCGCGCATGGTGAGCCGGGCGTCCACGTTGTGCGGTGCCCCGGCCGGCGCCTCCAGGTCCGCCTCCTCCTGCACCACCGCCACGTCGTACCGGTGGCCGGCCGTGGCCAGCTCCCTCATCAGCAGCGCGAGGTAGTCGTACCGGACCGTGGTGGCCGGTGCCGGGTCCAGTAGCGGCCCGGTCCGCCAGAGCGCCACCTCCTGCAGGCCGACCACGTCCGGCTTGTGCTCGCGGATCTCCTGCGCGATCAGCTTCGCCCGGGCCGGGAAGTTGACCAGATCCACGTGGCTGAGTAGGGCCGCGTTCGCGGACAGGAACGCCGGCACATTCGGCGCGGTCATCGACGGGGTGAGATCGCCGCCGAGGTAGAGGTTGCGGGTCATCACCGTGATCTTGGGACCCGCCTGGGCGGACGCCGGCGGAGCCGCCAGCCCCAGGCTGGCCACCACCAGGGCGGCGACGGTGACCAGTCTGGCCAGTCGGTGTTGGCGGGCCGTACCGTCCATGCCCCTGGTCCTCTCCGTTGAGGGAGCGCCACGTCGCGGAAAGCCTGCGTACGGTAACGCCGCGACGTTCGTCCCCGGTACCGCCGTTTGGGCGATTCCCGGATCGGACAAGGATGCCGGTTGCGGTCGGCCAGTGGGCGGGGTGCCCTCGGTCAGGGCCGGTGCCGGCGGGTGGAGATCGCGTGCAGGGTGGGTCGGCGGATCACGGCAATCCGGTCGCCACGGGTGTGCACGGACGTCCGCCCGCCGCGTCGACGCCGGACGGTGAGGTCGACGGTGCGGCCACCGATCTGCACGCCTTCCAGCTTCAGGTCGGGCAGCCACTCGGGCAGGTGCGGGTCGATGAAGATGGTCCGCAGCGGCGCGGCTGGCCGCAACGCCAGCAGCGCCTGGATCAGTGCGATGACGGCGCTGGCCGACCAGGCCTGCGGGGAACAGGAGTTCGGGTAGACGCCGGGGTGGGGATAGACGTCGTCCCGCGGCAGCCCACTGAGCACCTCCGGCAGGCGGTGCTCCGCGAAGAGGGCCGATGCCGCGAACGTCCCCTCGGCCAGCCGGTGCAGGTGCTCCCAGCAGCCGTAGCGGGCGAAGCCGATGCCGATGGTGCCCGCCTCGACCGGCCAGACGCTGCCCCGGTGGTAGCTGAACGGGTTGTACGCCGGGTGGGCGGCGGAGAGCGTGCGGATACCCCAGCCGCTGAACATGTCGGGTGCGAGCAGCCGATCGGCGACCAGGGGCGCGATCCGGGTCGGCACGATCCCGGTGGCGAGCAGGTGGCCGTCGTTCGAGTTGACCGAGCGTACGTGCCGTTTGTCCGGGCCGAGCGCCATGGCGTAGCAACCCCGGTCGGGCATCCAGAAGGCACGGTGGAAGCGCCGCCGCAGGGCGGCCGCCCGGCGGGCCAGGCCGAGACCGAACGCGGGATGACCGGCCGCGGCGAACGTCACGGCCGCGTGCCGCAGGGCCGCGTACCAGTACGCCTGCAACTCGCTGGTCGCGATCGGGTTCGGCACGAGCTGACCGTGTTCGTCGACGATGGCGTCGTCCGAGTCCTTCCAGCCCTGGTTCTTCACGCCCACCCGGGACCGGCAGTGGTACTCGAGGAAGCCGTCGTGATCCGGGTCGCCGTACCGGTCGATCCACGCCAGGGTGCGGCGCGCCGCCGGCAGCAACTCACGGACCGTTTCGAGATCCGCCGTCCAGGCGTAGTACTGGCCGAGGAAGACCAGGAAGTCCGGCGCGGTCGACCAGTCGCCGTAGTAGCGGGCGAGCGGATCGATGTTGAGCGCCGACACCGGCCCCTGGCGGGCCTCGTGCAGCGGCTTGCCCGGCTCCTCGTCGCGCCAGTCGTCGACCCGCCGGCCGAGGTGCTGGGCGTTGAGCCGCAGGCTGTCCGCCAGCATCGTCGGCCCGGCGAGCAGGGCCTGCCACGACGCGGTCATCGTGTCCCGCCCGAAGATCTCCTGGTAGATCGGCAGGCCGGCGATCGGTGCGGTCGGTCCGGCCGGCTCGCCGAGGGGCAGCCCGGCCAGGTCCTCCTGAGCGCATCGCCAGGCCGCCGTGACGTCGAAGTTGGTGCTGGTCAGCCGGGTGAACTCGTGGTCGAGTCGGGCGCGCGCCGCGGCGGCGGTGTCGCCGGGTTCGGTGAAGCTCGGCGGTGGTGCGACGAGGCGCTCGCCGTCGAAGACGGGCTCGACGGCGAACTCCACCCGGCTGCGCTCGCGCGGCGGCAGGGCCACGTCGACGACGAACTCGCCGTCGGCGTACCGGATCGGCGCGTCGGCCCGGGCGCGGATCGCCACCGCCCGGTCCAGGCCGTCGCACCGGTAGGTCAGGCGTAGCTCCTGGTCCGCGGAGTCCCACCGGGCGTCGACCGGACCGGACTGCACGCGGCGGCCGGTCTCGGCCTCGCCCGTGTCGGCGAAGTCGGCGGCGAGGTGGATCCGTAGTCGCAGGTCCAGCAGTTCGTCGGCGTAGCTGAGCAGGGTCAGCCTGGTCCGCAGCCCCGCGCCCACGAAACGTTCCACCAGCAGGTACGCCGCGCGGGAGGGCAGCCGCGCACCGTCGCCGAGCTCGGCGTACGACAGCTGGGCGTGGCCCTGCACGGTCGCCGTGCTGAACGGCACCGGCTCGCGGCCGTCGATGGTGATCCGCTCGGTGCTGAGCACCCGGGTGTTGCGCGCGAAGAAGCCCTGCGGGCCGGCGCCGGTGATGCGGCCGCGTACGTCGGTGACCAGCGTGCTCCAGCCGCTCGCCACGTAGAGCAGGTCCGGGCGGACGCGCAGATTCCGGACCCGGCTCATCCGAACCCCCTGACCTGCGGTGTACGCGCCGGAGGGGGTACGGCCCGCGGACGCGTCGGTCACGCGGTTCGTACCCCCTCGTGCCGCCGATACACCCCCGCGGGTCGCCGAGCCGGCCGGCTCGCCTCCGGTGGCGGGTCAGCCCTGGGGCTGGATGATGTTCACCATCCATCCGATGCCGAACCGGTCGACACACATGCCGAACTCGTCGCCCCACATCTGCTTGGCCAGCGGAATCATCACCGTGCCGCCGTCGGAGAGCTTCGTCCAGTACCCGCGCAGGTCGTCGGCGTCGTCGCCGCTGACGCTCACCGCCACGTTGTTGCCGGGCATGTGCTCCATCCCGGGCGCGGTGTCCGATGCCATCAGCGTGTAGCCGTTCGGTGTCTCCAGCATGGCGTGCATGATCTTGTCGGCCAGCGCCGGATCCTCGGTGCCGAACTCGCCGAAGGTGCTCATCGTGAGGTCGCCGCCGAACACGCTGCGGTAGAACTCCACCGCCTCGCGCGCGTTGCCGGGAAAGTTGAAGTACGGGTTGAGTCGAGATGCCATGACACCCTCTCTGGTCTGACCGGTCCACCGTGACAAACGACCGGGCGCCGGACAACGACGCGGCGCGGTCCGGGCGGGCTGATCTTCGGGTCAGCCGGATGCCGGCAGTCGGCCACGGGCGGCGACGGCGTCCAGCCGTCCCCAGGGACCCGGGATGTCGAGCAGTTCGACGAGCCCGATCGTCTCGGGGACCGCCGGTTCCACCGACAGCCGCCCGCCGCACGGCTCCATGCCGAGCAGCGTGCGGAGCAGCATGAGCGGGGCCGAGGCGGAGATGGCCTGCGGGGAACTGATTCCCGGCTCGGTGACCGGATACTTCGTCAGGCCACGGTCGTATCCGGCGAACGAGCCCGGTAGCCGCCCGTCCAGGCAGCCCGCCGCAGCCAGGATTCCTTCGGCGATCCGGGCCGATTCCTGGTGGTATCCGTAGCGGCGGAGGCCGTACGCGGTCAGCGCGTTGTCGAACGGCCACACCATGCCGGTGTGCGTGCCGATCGGGTTGTAGCGATGGTTGTCGGTGGCCAGTGTCCGAATTCCCCAGCCCGAGTACAGCCGGTCGCCCATCAGGTGCTCGACCACCTGGGCCGCCTTTTCCTCCGTGGCGATCCCGCTCCACAACAGGTGGCCGATGTTCGAGGTGAGAGCGTCCACCCGGGTGCCGTCGGCCTCCAGCGCGACCGCGTAGTAACCGCGATCGGCGATCCAGAAGTCCCGGTTGAACCGGTCCTTCAGGTCCGCGGCCTCCCGCTCCAGGCGGTCGGCGTACGCCGGGTCCCCCCAGATCTGCCGGGCCAGCCGGGCGCCGCGCAGTTTCGCGTCGTACGCGTAGCCCTGTAGCTCGCAGGTGGCGAGCGGGTAACCGGGCAACTGTCCGTTCCGGTACGAGATGCCGTCCGGCGTGTTCTTCCAGCCCTGGTTGGTGTGGCCACCTCGTTGGTTGCGCCGCTGGTATGCCACGTACCCCTTGCCGGTCAGGTCGGCGTACCGGTCGATCCAGTCCAGCGCCTTGCGCGTCTCGTACTCCAGTTCCCGCACCAGGCTCTGATCGCCGGTCCATTTCTCGTACTCGTCCAGCAGCACCACGAACAGCGGGGTGGTGTCGGCCGCGCTGAAGTCGGCGGCCTGTGGCAGATCCTCGAAGGCCGCACTTTCGCCATACCGGACCTCGTAGAAGATCTTGCCCGGATCCTCCTCCCGGAAGTCGTTGGACACGGTGCCGTGCCCGACGGCGCACAACCGCAGGGTGGGCACGCTGAGTCGCGGAGTGAACGAGATCGCCTGCAGGCAGGTGATCAGCGCGTCTCTGGCGATCATGGTCATGTACCAGGGCAGCCCGGCCATGGGCAGTCGCTCCCGGTACGTCCACGAGGAGTAGCGCAGCGCACCCAGGTCGATCAGGCTGCGCTGGTAGGTGTCGGTCAGCGAGGTCGAGTCGGCGCGGATCGTCGGCGCTGCTGCGAGCCATTCGTCGAGTTCCTGATGCATCTGCGGTGGTTGCCGGCCGCGGTGGGCGGCGAGACTGGCCCGAACGTCCCGGCCGCGGGCGCCCCGCAGCACGGTTTCCACCTGCAACGTGGTCTGCCACGCGCCGTGCGGCTCAATGGTCACCTCGAACGTCATGCCGCGCTCGTCCACCGCCGCCGGCTCGGACGACGACACGATCGTCTCCCGGACGAACGACTCCCGTTCGTAGGACAGCCGCAGACAACCCTCCTCGACCCGAACAGACGTACGGCCGCTGCGTGGACCGCTCCTGCCCTGGCGCAGCTCGACCGTGTCCGCGAAGTCGCTGCCCATGTCGACCCTGACCGTTACCCTGGCCGGCGACATGTCGTGATTGAGCACGGTCAGCTGCTCGTTGAAGCTGGCCCCCATCCAGCGGTGCCGGATCACCGACAGCGTCGCGTCCACGTAGTGGGTCGCCGCCCCGGGCACCAGGAAGAACCGCGACTCGAAGTGGTTTAGGCTGTCCACCGCGAGGATGTTCAGGCGTTCCCCGTTGACGCTCAGGTCCCACTGATTCAGGAACCGGGTGTCGTAGGAGTACAGCCCGGTCTGCGGGCCGGCAGCCGTGGAGACGTCGCCGCTGTCGTCGCTCAGGACGTACGTGTTGCCGTCCAGAATGCTGACCAGTTTGGGATCCACCGCTCAGACCTCCGGCTTCCGGGACGTGGTCCGACTGGCTTCCTGAGCCGCCGGCAGCAGTTCACGCAGCGTGGCGATCAGGGAGATGTCACCTTCGACGCTGAGCAGGTTGCGCCACACGGCGGCGTACACACCCTGATCTCCGGTCACTATCCGGGCGAACACGTCGCGGCCGGTCCGGACCACGCAGTCGGCCTCCCGGGCGTCCCGAGCGACAGTTACCGCCCCCGAATCGATCTTCAGGACCCAGTGCTCCGCCCTGTGGTCGACGGACAGGTCGAACCGGATCGTCCCGGTGTACTTCCTGGGCACGAGCGGCCTGCGCTCTTCGATGTCGGTGAAGAACTGCCCAACCGTGTCGGTCATCCGCCCCCCTCGCCTCCGGCCGCCTGAACAGGGTCACCGACGCGAGGACGAGCTGACATCACCCGCAACGGGTGATGTTGGCTGGTCAGTGGTGCGGCCAGAGCGCGGGGATGCGTTCCAGCACTCCGCCGGTGAAGACGTCCCGCAGCCCGAGTGGCTTGAGGTGGACGTACCCGATGTGACAGTCGCAGATCGCGTTGCTGCACGGCCGGGGTGCCAGGGCGGCGCGCCAGGAACCGTCGTAGAGGTTGCCGATGGGGGTGGGGATGAAGTGGCAGCGGCGGACGGTGCCGTCGCCGACGACGGAGATGGCGCTCTCCCCGGCGTGGCAGGGCCGGCCGAGGGACAGATGCGGGCGGACGCTGTAGCCGAAGTGCGGGTCCAGTTCCGTCCAGACCGCCTCCTCGGCGGCGTCGTACCGCCGTCCCTCGGCCGCGTTGACCCACAGGTAGACCTCGTCGGGCAGGCCCGCGCGCAACGCCCGCGCCTCGGCGAGATGCTCGGGCAGCCCGACCACCCCGACCGAGTACCGGATGCCCAGCTCGGACAGGCGGGCGCAACGATCCAGGAACCGCTCCCGGGCGACCTGCCCCGGATGGTAGGTGGTCCACAGGGCGGCGGTGCCGGCGTCCGCGTCGGCGAGCCAGTCGACGCGGGCGGCGAGGTTGGTCTGGATGACGACCCGTTCGACGTGCGGCAGGTGGGACAGCGACACCATGGCCTCGCGGTACCAGCGGCGGGTCAGCCCCTCACCCCACGGGGTGAACAGCACCGACAGCCGGAGGTCGGTGGTCGCGGCCACCCAGTCGGTGAACCGGGCCAGCGCGGCCCGGTCCGCGCGCAGCAGCTCCGGCGGGTCCTGCCGCTTGGCGAACGGGCAGTACGGGCAGTCGTAGTTGCAGCTGGCCAGGGGCCCGCGGTAGAGGATCGCCAGGTTCACCGCAGCACGTACCCGGTCATCGCCTGGCGGACGTCGGCGGAGGTCAGCCATGGGCCGATGGCGTCGGAGCGGGCCAGCCCGTCGGGCGTGAGCCGGAGCCCTTCGTCGGTGGCCCAGCCCCGGTCGACCAGCCGGCCGAGCTGGGGAAAATCGTCGGCCGGCGGGCGGCCGAAGCGGGCCCGGTAGGCGGCGGGGTCGACGCCGTCGGCGCGCAGCAGCGACTTGAGCAGCCACCGGCGGCGCTGCTCGGTGTCGTCCAGGTGGTAGCCGAACTCGGCGTACCGGAAGTCGTCGGCCGGTCGGCCCAGGTAGTCGTCGAGCACCGCGCGGACCTCGGTGACGCTGACCGCGTAGTCGAAGGAGTAGTGCAGCGCGGTGGTGTAGGAGCGGGCGCCGCAGCCCAGGCCGACCATGCCGTCGTCCTGGCAGCAGTAGTCCGGGCCGTCCGGGTGGGCGGCGTCGGCGCGGCGGAACTGGCGCATGGACTCCTGCCGGTAGCCGGCCGCGCCGAGCGTCGCCACCGCCTGCCGGTACAGGTCGAGCCGCTGCGCGTCCCAGTCGGCGCGGGCGTGGGCGCGACGGCCGAGGCCGGTCAGCGGCCGGACGTAGAGCGGGTACAGGTACAACTCCTCGGGTCGCCAGGCCAGCGCCGCGTCGAGGCTCTCCTGCCAGGTGTCGGCCGTCTGCCCGTCGATGCCGTAGATCAGGTCGATGTTGAGCACCGGGATCCGGGCGTCGCGGATCGTGGCGAGGGCGGCCTCCACCTCGCCGCGGCGCTGCGGGCGGCCGGTGGCGCGGGCCTCGGCGTCGAGGAAGCTCTGCACCCCGATGCTCACCCGGGTGGCGCCGTGCGCGGCCAGCAGCGCGAGCCGGTCCGGGGTCGCGGTGGCCGGCGAGGTCTCCACCGACAGCGGTACGCCGGGCAGTTGGGCGCCGGCCACGGTGGTGGCGATGTCGAACAGCTCGGTCAGCTCGTCGGCGGTGAGATAGGTGGGGGTCCCGCCGCCGAACGCCGCACGGGCGTACCCGGCGTGGCCGCCGAGCGCCTCGCCGACCTGTTCGGCCTGCCGGCGCAGCTGCCGCAGGTAGGCGGTCACCTGCTCGGCGGGCGCGTTCGCCCGGGTGAACAGGTTGCAGAACCCGCAGCGCATCTCACAGAACGGCACGTGCAGGTAGAGGAAGAGCGCCTCCCGGGACTGCGCCCGCCACACGTGCGTCAACGGCGGGCGGGGCCGCAGCGGCCGGTACGAGGTCTTGTGCGGGTAGGCGTACAGGTACTGCTGGTACGGCGAGCCGTCGAGGCCCGTGTCGGTGCTGGTCACCAGTCTCCCGGGTGCAGGGTGAAGTGGGCGTACGGGACGTTCCACACCACGTCGTGGCCGATCCGGTGCCCGGTGTGCCCGTCCTCGCCGTACGCGGTGCCGTGGTCGGAGCAGATGATCGTGAACACCGGCCGCCCCCGGCCGGTGACCAGGTTGAACAGCCGGCCGATGCACCCGTCGACGTACTCCAGGGCGGCGGCGTGACTGGCCAGGTCGTCGGTGTCGGCGCCGGGCCGGTGGTGCCGGTTCGGCTGGTGCAGCGCGGCGACGTTGAGGAAGGTGAACAGCGGTTGCTGCGGGGGCAGGCGGGTCAGCACCTCGTCGAGCCGGTCGAGCTGGGCGTCCACACAGGTGGGCGAGGTGACCCCGAACTCCGGCTCCCAGTGCGCCTCGCGGAACAGGCCCGGCAGCACGGCGCCGAGCGGGCTGCGTCGGTTGAAGAAGCCGACGCCACCCAGGCACAGCGTGTGGTAGCCGACGTCGGCCAGGGCGGTGGGCAGGTCGGGTGCGTCGAACACCCAGGTGTCGGCACCGGAGGTCTCGCTGCCCGGGAAGGCCGCCGCGTACAGCCGCTCGTGCCGGCCCGGCCGCACCGGCGTGGGCAGGAACCCCGCGAAGAAGGCGTGGTGCGCGGCGTAGGTGAAGCTGGCTGGGGAGTGCCGCCGCTCCCACCGGCCGCCCGGCAACGCCCGAGCCAACTGCGGGGTACGCCCCGCCGCGACCAACTCGGCGGCCACGTCGTAGCGCAGCGTGTCGAGGGTGACCAGCAGCAGGTCATGGCTGCCGATCAGGCTGCGCACGTCGCCACCTCCCGGGCCGACCCCGCGCCGACGGAATCCCGCCACCGGTCCCACCGGCCGCTGGTCAGGGCGTGCACCTGTTCGGCGTAGCTGTCGCGGCCCTCGGCCAGCACCCCGGGCAGCAGGTCACCGAACGCGTTGACCTCGGCCACGGCGTGCCGGCGCCAACCGACCAGGAACATCAGGTCCACCCCGACGTGCAGCGAACCGGGGAAGCAGGCGGCCACCCGCTCGCACGTATCCATCGCCGCCGACCACCCCCGCGGTCCGGCGGCGGCGCGCAACTCGGCGAGGTCGCCGCGGGCGTTGCCCAGGTGCAGGTTGGTCAACGGCCCGCGGGCGGCGCGGACCACCGCGTGGGTGGGCCGCCCGGCGACCACCAGCACCCGTACGTCCACGACCCGGTCACCCAGCCCGGCCTTGGGCAGCCACCGTTCCACGTGCAGCCCGTCGGGGGCGAGCCGGTCCACGATGGCGGCGACCGCTGCCTCGTCGGTGTAGCTGCGTACCCGCAGCGAGTTGAACAGGGCCGCCGGGGTGTGCTCGATCGTGGTGACCGCCTGCACCCGCCGGGGGCCGACCGCGAGCGCGATCACGCCGGCGGCGGACGAGCCGTGCGCGGGTTTGACGAACACCCGGCTCCAACCGGCCTCCGCCATCGCCGCCCGCAGCTGGGCGTACCCGCCGACCTCGGGCAGCGCCGCCGGCACCGGCACCCCCGCCGCCGACAGCAGCGCGTGACAGCGCCGCTTGTCGCAGAGCACGGCGACGTCGGCCGGCGGGTTGAGCAGGGTCGCCCCGCCGGCGGCCACCCGGGCCATGCCGTCGACCAGCCCGGCGTACGCGTCGGCGAGGCCGACCAGCTCACCGTGTCGGGCGGCTGTGGCCGACCGGCGCAGCAACTGGTCGACCTGGCAGTCGTCCCCGGGCGAGTCCACCCGCACCAGCGTGCCGGGCGGTGGTGGCGTGGCTCCGGCCAGCACCTCGGCCCAGGGCAGCAGCCGGGGCCGGGGCAGCCCGGCGGCCAGCACCGCCTCGGTGAACATCTCCACCCGTCGGTTGCCGGGGTTGCCGACCACGGTCAGCCGCATGTCACTCGGCCACCGCCGTGTAGCGCCAGCTCTCTCCGTCGTACTCGTCCGGCTCCTTCGGCTCGGAGACGTCGACCCGTACGCCCGGCAGCGCGGCGACCACCGCCGCGGCCGTCTCCTTGGACAGGTAGTGGTGGTGCAGGTCCAACTCGGCCAGGTGGGTCAGCGGCTGACCGGCGAGCAGCGCCGCCGCGCCCTCGTCGCCGAGGGTCCCCTTGGACAGGTCCAGCCGCTCCAGCCGGCCCACCACCGGGGCGGACGCCAGGGCCGCCGCGAGGTCGTCGGCGATCTCCGCGTTGCGCAGCCCCAACCGGCGCAGTCGCGGGAACCGCTCGCCGGCCAGCAGCGGGGCGAGGTCCGCCACCGTCGTGTCGCCCCCGTAGTCGTCGGTGCCGAGCCACAGTTCCAGGTCGGTCAGCGCGGGCAGGTCGGATTCGAGCACCGCCCCGACGAACTCCCGGGACAGGCCGCCGCTCTCCACCGCCAGCTCCCGCAGCCGGTCGTGCCGGACGGGGGAGAAGCGGAAGTCCTCACCGCCGCGTACCCGCAGCACCTCCAGGGCCGGGTACGCGGTCAGCAGCGAGCTGACGTCGCCGACCTTCATCCAGGAGATCTCGCACTCCTCGAAGGTCATGTCGCCGAGGAACAGGGCCCGCAACGCGGGCAGCCGCTCGGCCGCCGCGCAGAGCTGCTCGATCGGGGCGGGGTTGAACGCCGCGTATCCCCAGGCGCCCACCACCAGTGACTCCACCGACGGACCGGCCTGCGCGACGAACCGCTCGAACCCGGCGCGGAACCCCTCGGACAGCTTGTCGTCCGCCGTCTCGTCGAAGTCCCAGTGCGAGAACCGCCATGAGACCGGACCGTCCACGGTCGGCAGTGGGCCGTCGAGCGGAACCTCGACCACCGGGCGACCCGCGAAGTGTCGGGCGTGTGAGCTGAAGGGCATCTCGATCACTCCCCGACCGCGGTGAAGCGGTAACGCCGGCCGCTGAACTCGCCGGGGGTCTGCGGGTCGGACCCGTCGACCCGGACGCCCGGCAGCGCCGTCTCGACCCGCTGCCGCGCCTGCTCGGTGAGGTAGTGGTGGTGCAGGTCAAGCTCCTTGAGGTGGGTCAGCGGCTGCCCGGCCAACAGCGCCTCCAGCCCCTCGTCGGTGAGCGTGCCCATCGACAGGTCGAGCACCTCCAGTTGACGGACGACCGGCGCGGTGGCGACGGCGGCGGCGACCAGGTCGGCGATCTCGGCGTTGGCGAGCGCCAACCGCCGCAACGCGGGCAGCGTCGTGCCGGCCAGCACGGGCTTGATGTCGTCCACCGTGGTGTCACACCCGTACTCCGTGCGGCCGAGCCACAGGTCCAGCCGCCGCAGTGCCGGCAGGTCGCTGTCGCCGACTGCCCGCACCACCGCACCCGGCAGGCCACCGGACTCGAAGCGCAGCTCCCGCAGCCCGGTGTGCCGGACCGCGTCCAGCCGTAGGCCCTGGCCGCCGCGTACCCACAGCGTCTCCAGCGCCGGGTACGCCGCCAGCAGCGGCGTGATGTCGCCGTGGGTCAGCCAGGAGATCTCACACTGCTCGCTGACCAGGTCGGCGAGGAAGATCGCGCGCAGCGCGGTCCACCGTGGCGCGGCGTCGACGATCAGGTCCACCGGCAGCGGCCGCTCGTACGACTGACCCCATTCGCCCACCACCACCGCCCGGACCGCCCCGGGTGGCACCTCGTCCCGCATCGCCCGCACCAGATCGGCGAGCTCCTCGGGCTCCGCGTCGAAGTCCTCGACCTCCAGCCGCCAGGCCACCGCCGACGGATCCTCCGGCAAGGTCATGCCCGGTGTGAAGGGCAGCACCGGCAACCCGGCGAACGACGACACATGCGAGTTGATCACGCCTAGACCTCCGACCTGACTGCTGCGGCGGCGAGACCGTAACAGGCCACCCCGACAGCGAGATCAATGCGGCGGCGGCTACCGGGTCGGGCTCGACGATGCGCCACCGACCATCGTCATCCCTTGACGCCGGGCTGTTTCGTCGATGATCGACCTGGGTTGACTCGCTGGTCATGCTGGATCCGGGAGCACTGTTCCAGCCGAGGAGGATTCATGGGCAATGCGGCCACGAGAGTCGCCGTCCCTTTCGGGATCGGGCTCGGCATCGGCGCCACGGTCAGTCCGTCCCTCGGGCCGGCCGCCCTGTGGTCCGGCGTCCTGATCGCCGTGATCGGCGCCGCGTTCTCCCTGGTCGGTGCGAGGGAATCCGATCTCGTTGGGGATGGCATGGACGACCGCGACGAGGACGCGGGGGTAGCTGGCGACCCGACGACCGCGGGAACAGCAGCCGTCGCGGAACGACGACGGCGCAACCGGCAGCGGCCCACCCTCAGCGGCCTGGGCACCCGAGTGGAACAGATCCTCAGACTCGCCGAGGAGCAGGCCAATGACCACCGCACCGAGGCGCGGCGCGAAGCCGAGGGGATCGTGACCGAGGCCCGGCGGGAGGCAGAGGCGATCCTGAACCGAGCACACGACCAGACGGGGATTACCGGCACCGGCCAGGATCTGCCGCTGGCACCGCCCACCGGGACACCGTCACCTGACGAAGGTTCGAACCCTCGCGCCTGACAAAGCGGGAGCCACGGCCAGATCCCGATCGTCAGGCGGGCCGGCTGCCCGCTACGACGGCTGACCTTCGTACCCGGATAGACAAGCGCACGCGCCGATCAGCGGCCGGTAACGCCATCTACGAGTTCCCGCAGGATGTCGGCGTGCCCGGCATGCCGGACGGTTTCGCTCGTCAGGTGGGCGAGCACCCAGCGCAGTGTGCGGGGCTCGTCGTTCACTGGGCGGGCGGTGCGGACGTCGAGGCCCTCGGCCGCACGGATGTGCGCGTCGCTCTCCGCGATCGCGCTGCGGTAGTCGGCGATGACCCGGTCCGCGGAGCGCTCCGGGGCGACCACCATGTCGAAGTCGACGTCGGCGTACCGCAGGTCGCCTGCCAGTGTGTATCCGAACCAGTACCGTTCGGCGTCGGTCAGGTGTTGAACCAGCCCCAGCAACGTCGTGTCAGACACCACCAGGCGGCGCCGCAACTGGTCATCGTCCAGCCCGTTGACCTTCTTCAGTACACAGGACCGGGCGAAGGACAGAAACGCCAGCGCCGTATCCAGCTCGCCGCCGTCGTTGAGCGGCACACGTTCGCGTTGTGACTCGAGCATGGGCCCGACCCTACGTCTCGGCCAAGCCGTGCAATACGGCCACCGACATCGACGGACACCGGGACCCGGACGCCACGCTACGTCTCGCGAGGGAGCAAAGACTCAACGGACGGGGCCCGGCTCGCACGACGGCCGCCACTCCCGCCTGATCAGCCCGTAGACCCACGAGTCGGAGACCTCGCCGTTCACGACGCAGTCTTCCCGCAACGTCCCTTCACGCACGAAGCCGAGCTTTTCCAGCACCCGGGCGGATGCCACGTTGCGGGTATCGGTCTCAGCCTGGACGCGGTTCAGGTCCAGTGCGTCGAATGCCCACCGCAGCAAAACGTGCGCGGCCTCCGTCGCATAGCCGTGGCCCCACGCCGCATCGTCGTAGCAGTAGCCCAGCGATGCACTGCGGTAGTCCGGATTCCACCGGTTCAGGGTGCACCAGCCGATGAAGGCCCCGTCGGAGACCCGATCCACGGCCAACCGTGCGCCGGTGCCCCCCTCTGCCATCTGCCGGCAAGCCGCGATGAACCGCTCGGCGCGCACGCGTTCGCTCCACGGCGGCGCGTCCCAGTAGCGCAACACGTAGGCGCTGCTGTGCAGCGCGAAGAGGTCGTCCGCATCCGCGTCGTCGAAGGGACGCAGTCGAAGGCGAGCGGTGTGCAGCGTGGGGGTGGGCAGCGACATACGCGTCATGTTCCCTCCCGTGATTGGTGGCCGATCAACCAGAACCCTGATGCCGGCCACTAGCAACGGGTTTCTCGGCGCGCGGGAAAGCGACGTGCCCGCTCATCGGCCACGACCGACGTCAACGGCGAGGTGCCGACGTCACCTTCGGTGACGAGCGCTTCGCGGCATACCCGCGATGGTGCCGGCCCGGCGGGTCAGCACGTACGGTGCTGGGATGCGAGTCGTACCCGGATGGGCGCTGGCCTCCGCCGTGGCGGCGCCCATGCTCCTGGTCGGTGGCTGGACCCTCGGCGCGGCCCGCCAGCCCGGCGGGTTCGATCAGGTCACCGGGACGATCAGCGCGCTCGCCGCCGTCGGCGCGACCGACCGGTGGATCATGACGCTCGGCCTGGCCGGCCTCGGGCTGTGCCACTGCGTGACCGCCGCCGGGCTACGCCCCTTCGCGCCCGCCGGACGGGCGCTGCTCGCCCTCGGCGGGGTGGGCACCCTGGCGGTGGCGGCGTTCCCGCTGCCGGCCGGCGATGGGGGTTCGCTGCCACACACGCTCGCTGCGGCCGTGGCCTTCGGCGCGCTGGCGCTCTGGCCGGCCCTCGCACCGTCGCGCGCCGAGCCGACAGCGGGGTACGCGGGGCCGACGACGGGGTGCCCGCGACGGCGGGCACCCTGGGTGGCGCTGGCGGTCGGGTTGTTGCTGCCGGTGGCCTGGTTCGTGGTCGAGATGGCCGCCGGGGGTGAGCGGGTCGGCCTGGCCGAGCGGTTCGCGGCCGGCGCGGAGGCGCTCGCACCCCTGCTGGTGGCCGCCGGGTTGCGCCGGAAGGCTGACCCGCCGCCGAGGCCGACGCGCCGACGGGCCTGACACGCCGACGTCGGCGCTCTACCCGCACGGTGCAGTCGAGCCTTCCGCCGCTACCTCGACCGGGTTAGAGCGACCGGCAATAGGGCGGTGGAGGCGAAGCGGGTCCTGGCCGAGGATGGCAAGGCGGAGGAGGAGGCCATGCCGGTGTTGCATGGCCGACGACGACAACGCCGCCAGCCGAAGTGCCAGGGCGCGCCGCAGCCCCGCCAGTCCTATTGCCGGTCGCTCTTAGTCAGATCCGGACGTTCGACGAGTTCCACGCGGTGACCGACCATCTATTGGCCCCGCTCGACGTCACCCCGGCCGCTGAAGGGCCGCTGACAACCGAAGCGGCGGTCTACAAAGTGCGGTCAGGCTGGGTAGCCCAGGTGACGGGTCCAGGGCGCTGCGGGCCGGTTGCGTTGCGCGGTGTGGCCGGGTGGCATGTCGAGAACGTCGATCAAGGTGGGATCCTCATCTAGGGCGTGGTGGAGGTGTCCGATCTTCCCGGTGCTGCTGTCCGCGTCCGTGGTGCCGATGAGCTGCCAGATTTCGTCATCGGCGTCGTGGCCGACCAGCAGGATGGGCTCGCGGCGTTCGATGACCTCGATGGTCTGGATGCACTGGGTACCCAGAAGCCGGTGCCGCATCCACCACGCGCGTCGGTCCCGTTCCATGACGCGGTCGGCGACCCACCACACGAACGGCAGGTCCTCGTGGGCGCGGGCCTGCTCCGCGGTCAGGTCCGGGCCACCCTGCGGCACCCGCTCGAACCGTTCGTCGGTCAGCGAGAACGCGTGGCCGTCCTGGTGGTTGAACACCACCGCGTGGAAGGTGCCGCCGCCCGGATTGCCGACGCCGATCCCGATCGACAGCCGGCCCACGCGCGGCTCGGACCCGGTGGTCCAGCCAAACGCGTACGACGCCAACTCGCCCCGAGGACCGACAAACTCACCAAACGCACAGCGCAGCATGCCCGTGGCCCCGCCGTTGGGCACTTCGACGAACGAGCCTTCCAGCACCTGAACGTCCACCCGGCCAACCTAGTCGACCCGGCAAACCGGCTCTACCGACCGGGTGCCGGACCACGAGCACAGCGCAGGACGGACGCAGCATCATCAGCGGCAGGTTCGGACGGGTCAGCCTGTGGCTGTCACCGCGGCTTGCAGAGGCTTCCGGGTGTTTTCGTCGAATGCGACGAGTCGTACCCGTTGAACGTTTGTCGGTGCGGATCTGATCGTTGCTACGGCGATCCGGGCGGCCTGGTCGGGAGGGAAGCCGTACACGCCGGTGGCGGTCGCCGGGAAGGCGACGGTCCGGGCGCCGAGTTCGTCGGCGACCTGCAGGCTCCTGCGATAGCAGGAGGCCAGAACGTCGGCTTCACCGTGACCGCCGCCTTCCCAGACGGGACCGACGGTGTGAATGATGTGCCGCACCGGCGGGTCAAGGTCGAACGCCGGAGTAGCCATCGCATCACCCGGCTCGCACGGGCCGATCGCAGCCCCGGCCTGAGCCAGGCGAGGTCCGGCCGCACGGTGCACGGCGCCGTCGACACCACCGCCGCCGAGTAGTGATTCATTCGCGGCAGTGACGATGGCGTCCACGTCCTTCCGCGTGATGTCGCCCATGACGACCTCGATCACTGCCACAGTTGGATCCTGGCACATCAGACGAAGGCGGTGCGCCGAATACCGTGATCATCAGAAGACCGATGCAGGCCTTCGAGGCCATGTCGCCACACTGGCGGACAGCCGTAACCGAGTGCGCCTGCAAACGGCTCGCCCTACGCGGTCAAGCAGTCCGGTAGTACGTGTCGAGGAAAGCGGCGTAGCGTTCGGCGTCGTAAGACTCCTCCATCCACGCGATCTCGTCGAGGATCGCCCTGGCTTCATCGGTGCCCAAGGTTGCGAGGTATTCCTTCGTCCTGGCCACGCCCGCCCCCAGCATCAGTTCCGCGTCTACGGCGCCGGTCGCGTCCATACTGGTGCGGCGGGCGCGATGAACCAACAGCGCATCCTTGACGGTGCCGGCGTGCCAGAGCTGGACGGCGCAGATCCGCATCAGCTGCGTGTTGCCGGGGACGGTGCCCTTTCCGGCGTAGGTGTCCGCCTCGTGTCGGGTTTCACGCATGAGGACATCCCGAACGATCGGGACCTGGTCGGCGGCGACGCGCAGGCCGTAGGCGGCCAAGTGCTGGTCGGCGTCCCGCTCGTACTGATCATCGATGTCCATCCCCATGCGCCCCGTGTGGCAGGAGCCGAGCGCATCGGCCAGACAGCGCTTACGAACGGTGGCAGATGCGGATGTTTCGGCAACCTTCGTCGGCCCCGGAGGGTGTGGCACGACGCATGGCATAGGCGCCGTCCTTGTGGATGTTGTCGCTAGGATCCCGACGGCAGCGGATCCCCGCGTGCTGCGCAGCGAAGACGGGGTTCGGCAGGTGGGCTGATGGGCATCGATTACGGATACGACCTCTATCTGCCCACTCACGTGGTCGGCCAGGCCCTGCGAGCGGCTGCCTCGATCGCCCGGGAAAGAATCGGGTCGGTGGATGTCGTCGTGCCCGGTGGTGAGCGGATCACGCTGCCGTTCCGCGGTGAGCCGGCGGATGACGTGGACCACTGGTCGCTGGACGCATGCCTGTTCTTCCCAGTCGGCGACGAGGCGATCCGGGCGTGGGCCGAGGTGGAACGACGCGAAGGAAGGCAGGAGCACCCGGATGCCCAGGGACGAATCTGGGTCGGTTCGGTCTATTTGTCTTTCTGGCGGAGCTGCGGGTTGCGTCCCGGCTATTCGCGGCTGGACTTCACCGTAGCCAGCAGCAGCATGAGCCGATTGTTCGAGCAGTCGGCGAGCATCCGGGGTGCCTTCATCGGGCTCGCCGAGTCTGTCGGTGCCGCCTTCCTGGTGCTGGACCGGGAGGGTGACGGTGATGAAATCTGCTGGCCACCCGGCGGGAACGATCTCGCGGCGCTCGCCGGTAGCTGGCCGGAGGTGGGCTGACATGCTCCGGTCCGCGGATCTTTCGGGAGTTGTGCGGCCGGGGCGTACGCGGCAGGCTCGTTATCGCAGCATCTCTGGCGATCTCCCCTTGCAGCCATCGATCTAGGGCTTTCAAGCGGCCAACTGAAATTCCGAGGTCGGGCGGTAGCGGCTGGCGGGCGCGCGGTCGGCGGCATATGAGTGCGTCGATGTTGTTCCGAATTGACGGCGCCCCGCGCATTGCTATCGCGAGTGAGCGCGGGGTCTTGGATCTGATTCGGTCCTGTGTTCGTTTGAGGACTTTCGTCGAATAACTAATTGGACACACATTATGAACACCAGGAGACGAAGTCCCCAACTGGCCACCATAGTCACTGCATGCAGTGGTGTCCCCGCCCAGATCAGGATCCCAAGCATGTCGAGGCAGCCCGCAGCACCGAAGATCAGAAAGGCGACGCCGAACCCTCGGCCGACTTCCCCCCATGACCTCGGCGACCATCGCATCTTCAGCGCCAGCGCACCGCCAAGCGCCATGACCAGATTCAACGCCAATGCTATGTAGTGCAGCATGCAGCCACCTCCAGCTGGTCAGTTGCAGATCATCGACTTGTGGTCGACGCCGTAGCGCAATCCATTCGGCTCACAATAATCCCATGCCGGTCACATACCCAGCTTCGCTTGGCGGGACCAACACACTCAACTCGGCAGTTCGGGAAGTCGGCCGGACCGAAGTCCGGCCACGGAGCATGACGGCAGCAGCCAGCGGGTAGCGCGCCCGCTCGGCGGCATGACAGCGCGTTCGACAAGCGCGCCTTCGTCAGCCTGCCGGCCAAGAAGTCCGAGCAGATCCGTGACCTGTCTGCCGGACCGCGTCGTGGCATCGGTTCCCTGCGGGTACGGGTCATGGTCGGCGACAGCATGTGGACATCCTCGATCTTCCCGGACAGCGTGCGTGGCTGCTACGTGCTGCCGATCAAACGCGCCGTCCGCAAGGCCCAAGCCCTTGAACTGGGTGACGTCGCTACCGTGACAGTCGAGCTCATGGACCTGTGACCATCGTCGCCGGCAGCCGGCATTCGCGCACGATCAGCGGCAGATGCGGGCGTCCGCGGGCAGTGTTTGGGCCGGTTGGGATACTTGAACGTGAGGCGGGATTGGCGACGGACAGCGGGTCTTTGGCGTTACGCCCGCTGATGCCACCAAGGCTGTCCCGGCGGAGCCTGGGGATCATGAATAGTCCGGTCTCGGAAGAGGTTGTCCAACGGCTCGACTATGGCCCATAGCTCGCGTCGAGCGCGAGGAACCAGCAGTGCCAAAGCCTGTTGCAGCACCTCACGAGCCTCGGTCGGATCGCAGCACGGGCACCCGTGCCCACCGACTTCCTCCAGCAAAGCCGAGACATCGCGTCGGTGGACCGTCCGTTTCCATTCCGCCAGAGCGCGGGAAACGGATCCTGGACCAAGCCGGGAGCGCTCGAGGACCTGGATCTGGCTAACCGCTCTTGCCGTCAGACCGTCGACCACCGACAACGTTACGCCTGGCCGTAGACGCCGTGGAAGAGCGGCACGAACTGCCGCTGGGGGCCTACGCGCCATGGCCCTTTCTGATCGTCATCACGTTGGCGATGGTTGCACGCCTACACGAGCCGCGCAATGCACTTCTCGGGCACTCATGGACGAGCTGTGCCTCGACCACGACTTGGGTGGGACGACACGATCTGGCCGGTGATGAAGATCCTGGATCGGGCCGCCTTCGAGAAGCGACCCTTCGACATCGGCGTTATGAACGTCCACTCCGCCAATCCTGGCGGTACCGCGAAGGTCGCTCGGGTCCTGTGGCACTGGGGCTACCGCGTCCGCGTAGCGTCGGCTCCACGAACGTCGGCTATTTCGACGGCCCCGCAGCGAGCTGACCGAGACGAACGCGCGCCCCGGCCACCGCGCTCGGACGGCGGCAGATCCGGTCGCCTTTGTCGGCCGGTCGTCCGGAGATCCCTCGCTGGTGGGCGGTGACGGTCAGATCGTGTGGATCGTGATGAGGTCTTCGAGACCTGCGAGGTCGTCGGCGTTGCGGGTGTACACGGCGGCGTCATGGGCGTGTGCGGTTGCGGCGATGAGCAGGTCCATCACCCTGGCTCGCGGCTGGCGGCCGATATCGACGACGCGTGCGGCCAGTCGTGCGTAGCTGTCGGCGATGGCTTCGTCGATGGGAAGTGGATCAAATCGACGTTGGATGGCGCTCAGCCGCGCCAGACGGAGCGCCCTCGCCTCGGCGGTTTTCGCGATCAGGACACCGAACTGGAGTTCGGCAAGGCTGGCGACGCTGATGGCCAGTTCGCCGGGAATCGGGGTTACATCGGTAGCGATGAGGATGCTGGTGTCGAGGATGCCGCGGCTCACCGCTCAACCCATGGATCGGTGACGGTGCCGTCGAGGAGGTCCCGATCGCCTGCCCACCCTGGGTCTGTGGGTTGGTCGAACACACCGGCAAGGTCGTCCCACTCACGCCAGGTTCGAGGACTGACCGGGCCGAGCACGGCTGCCGGTCGGCCGGCGACAGTGATCGTCACGCGTTCACCCGCTTGCGCCCGACGTACCAGGTCGCTGGCGTTTTGCCGCATCTCCCGCAGGCCAACTTCATGCATACGCCCCATCGTAGCACATGTGCTACCCGCCGTCGAAGGTTGACGGCCCTCGCTGCGGCCGATCGCTCGGGCCGCCAAGGCGCTCGCATATCAAGCAAGATCGGATGCACTACTTTCGGCATGTCCGTACGCCACACGCCTGCGTTCGGCCTGCCGCTGCCACAATGTCATGATCCATAAGTCCGACGTCGACCGTTGGTGATCGGGTCCTCGGGTCGGTGGTGCAGGCGCGCGACATCCACGGCGGCATCACGTTCGGTGACCACCCGCGGCACTGATCTCTTCAGGTCCGCGGCCTGCGGCTGCGGCGGCACACTTTTCGCATCGACCTTTGGCGTTCCACCCGGCCGGATGGGGGATTGCGAGGGCGTTACCGGGTGGTAACGATGTTGTGCCATGGACTCAGCCTTGACTCTGGTCGGACTGCCCATCGCGCTCGGCATCATCATGCTCGGCCTTGGTCTCGGACTGACCGTGGCGGACTTTCGCCGGGTGGCCCAGCACCCGAAGGCCGCCGTCATCGCGCTGGTGTGCCAGGTGCTGCTGCTGCCGGCGCTCTGCTTCGGTCTGGTGCTCGGCTTCGGCCTGCCGCCGGAACTGGCCGTCGGGATGATGCTGCTGGCCGCCTCCCCGGGCGGCACCACGGCCAACCTCTACAGCCATCTGTTCGGTGGGCATGTGGCGTTGAACATCACTCTGACCGCCATCAACTCGGTGCTCGCCGTGGTCACCCTGCCGATCGTGGTCAACCTGTCGGCGTCGTACTTCCTGGCCGACGCGGCGAGCATCGGCCTGCAATTCGACAAGGTGTTGCAGGTGTTCGCCATCGTGCTCGTCCCGGTCGCGATCGGAATGCTGATCCGGGCCCGGGTGCCCGGTGTTGCCGAACGCCTGAACCGCCCGGTGCGGATCCTGTCCGTGGTGGTGCTCGTCGCGGTGATCGCCGGCGCCGTGCTCGGCGAGCGCGAGAACATCGCCGACTACTTCGTCTCGGTCGGTCTGGCGGTGCTCGCGTTCAACCTGCTGAGCCTCGCGATCGGGTACGGGGTGCCCCGGTTGGCCGGGGTCGATCGGAGCGCCGCGACAGCGGCCGGGTTCGAGATCGGTATCCACAACAGCACCCTGGCCATCACCATCGCGCTCAGCCCGGCGCTGCTCAACAGCACCCAGATGGCGATCCCGGCGGCTGTCTACGGCATCGTCATGTTCTTCACCGCGGCGGCCTTCGGCTACCTGGTGACCCGGGTCGGCGCCCGGTCGGTCAGCACCGGAGGTGAAGCCGCCACCACCTGATGTCGTGACCAATGGGTGACTCTTGGTGGTGAACTCGCGTGCCGGTCCGGACGGCGCACGGCGCTTGTGCAACGATCGTGCGATGTCCCCCTCTCCGGCTCGGGTCTTCGCCGCGCTGAACGCGGTGCGACCGCCCGACCAGGCGTCCCCGGTGATGGGCAAGGCGGTGGTGGTCGGCGGCAGTGTCGCCGGATTGCTGGCCGCCCGGGTGTTGGCCGATTTCGCGGAGAGCGTCGTCGTCATCGACCGGGACGACCTGCATGCGGCCGGCGGGCGGCCCGGTGTGCCACAAGGGACGCAACTGCACGCGCTGCTGCCGGGCGGATTCCTCCAGCTCGAGCAGCTGTTCCCGGGATTCCGTGCGGCGGCGCTGGCCCAGGGTGCGGTCGAGGCACCCCCCGCGGCCAGGCGGAACTACCTCGACGGTCGGCTGAAGGTGGTCGTACCCGACGATGCCGACAGCCTGGCGGGCAGCCGGCCCCTGCTGGAACGGTTGATCCGTCAGCAGGTGCTGCGGCTGCCCAACGTCAAGGCGGTCACCGCCCGCGCCACGGGTCTGGTGTTCGACGGTGCCGTGACCACCGGGGTCCGCTACGACGTCGGCGGGGCGCCCGGCGTCGAGAGCGCCGATCTGGTGGTGGACGCGATGGGCCGGTCGAGCCGGCTGTCCGACTGGCTGGAGCAGGGCGGCTGGGAGCGGCCCGCCATGCGGCGGATGACCGTGCACCTCAACTACGCGACGGCCCTGTTCCGGCGCCGGGAGGCGAACCCGGAGCTGACCGTAGTGCTGGCGTTGAACAGCCCGAGGATGTCGTCGGACGTGGCCGGTGCCGCCTTCTTCGCGGTCGAGGACGGACGATGGATGGCCATGATGGCCGGCTACGGGGACAACCGCCCGGGGCGCACCGCCGAGGATTTCGTCCGCCGGCTGCGGGAGCAGTTCCCGCCGGAGTTCGCCGAGGTCGCCGGCAGCGAGATGCTCGGCGACGTCCAGACCTACCGGCACGCCGACAGTCGGCGGCGGGACTTCCACGCGCTGACGCGGTTTCCGGCCGGCCTGGTCGCCGTCGGCGACGCGGTCGCGTCGTTCAATCCGGTGTACGGGCAGGGGATCACGGCGGCGGCCCTTCAGGCGGCCTGCCTGTCGGCGTACCTGCGGTCAGAGCCGGATCTGGGTGCGCCCGCGCGCCAGTTCCTCGACCTGCAGAAGGTCGTGGTCGACGCCGCCTGGTCGACGTCGACCTCCGCCGACCTGGCGCTGCCGCACGTCGACGGGCCCTACCCGCGCGGCTACCGGTTCTCCAGCTGGGTCAGCCGGCAGATCGTCACGGCGACCGTCACCGACGTGACGGTCGCGCGGCGGTTCAACGACGTCGTCTCCATGCGGGAGCATCCGAGCTCGCTGGCCGCACCCGGGGTGATCCTGGGTGCCCTGCGCGCCAACCGGCGGGCCCGCTGACCGGTCAACCGGCGCTCATGGCCCGGACCGGTCAGCCGCGGTCGGAGAAGTGAACCGCCGGGCCGACCTGCTCGACGGTGATCGGAATGTCGTTGCCGTAGTGCGCCGGGAGTTCCGCCTGTGCCTTCTCGACCTCAAGGGTTCCCACCGTCACGCCCGAGCCGTCGTGTTGCGCGCCGACCGAATTGATGTCGATGCCTCGCTTCCGCCAGAAATCCATGTCGCCCATGATTCGGTCTTGCAACGTTCTCAGGTCGGCGAAGGAGTGGGCGGCGTTCCGCAAGACCACGCACTGACCCTGGGCCGCGTCTCGGACGAACGCCTCGAACTCCGGCGAGGGTACGGCGTAGACGATTCCGTACCCCTCTTCCGGCACGACTTCGAGCCCGGCGAAGACATCGCGGTAGGTGGATTCACCGGCCTGCCGGATGCGGTCGAGTGCCTGGGACATCTCGTCGGTGGTGGGATACATCGTCGCCTCGGCGGTCACCACCGGCGCAGGCGGTCGCGGGTCAGCGCCGCAGTCCCGGACGCCTGACTCGTTGCCGACCTGACGGTTCGTCTCCCCGGAAGCGGCCCCACCCGGCTGGGCGCAGCCGCTCAGGGCGACGAGCGCCATCGCGAGCCCTGCCAGAACCTTCCTCACCATGCTTTCCCTTCCGGGTGCTGCCGGACGGACATCCACCAGAGACGTCCCGTCACGGCATGGCAGCAGTGTGCCATCGCCAGGCGCGCCGCACCCCCCGTTGGGTGGCCTGCCGCAGCCCAGGACAGGATGTGGCCATGAATGATCAGGTTCTCGAATCCGCAGTTCGCGGGCCTGTCGTCGTCACCGGGGCCACGGGGAAGCTCGGTCGCGCCGTGGTGGCGTACCTGCGCGAGGTGGGCGTCGACGTGCTGGCGGTTGACCGTGTCAGCGGGCGCGACCCCCGCGACGTCGACGGCGAGTTCCTGCTCGTCGACCTCACCGACTACGGGCAGGTGGTGGAGGCGCTCACCGGCGGTGCCGACGAGCACGCCGGCCGGGTCGACGCGGTGGTGCACCTGGCGGCGGTCCCGGCACCCGGGCTGATGCCCAACGCGGTCACCTTCGCGAACAACTCCGCCGCGACGTACAACGTCTTTGCCGCGGCCCGGGCGGCCGGGATCAAGCGGGTGGTGTGGGCGTCCAGCGAGACGGTGCTCGGGCTGCCGTTCGACAGCCCGCCGCCGTACGCGCCGCTGGACGAGGAGTACGCGCCGCGCCCGGAGTCGACCTACTCGCTGAACAAGGCGCTCGAGGAGGAGATGGCGCGGCACTTCTGCCGATGGGACCCCGAACTGGTCATGGTGGGCCTGCGGTTCTCCAACGTGATGGACGTCGAGGACTACGCGAAGTTCCCGTCCTTCGACGCCGACCCGCAGCTGCGCCGATGGAACCTGTGGGGCTACATCGACGCCCGCGACGCGGCGCAGGCGGTCGAGCGGGCGCTCGTCCACGAGCAGCCTGGCGCCGACGTGTTCGTCATCGCCAATGCCGACACGGTGATGAGCAGGTCCAGCGCCAGCCTGATGGCCGAGGTGTACCCGGGCGTCGAGGTGCGCAAGGAGCTCGGCGAGCACGAGACCCTGCTCAGCATCGACAAGGCCCGCAGGGTGCTGGGCTACGAGCCCCGGCACTCGTGGCGGGACCACGTGAACCCGTAGCCGCGACTCGCAAGTTCTAGTACGTTCGTACATGTACGAACGTACTAGAAATGGGGTGTGGGGTGGCGTACGTCTTTCTCCTGCTGGCCATCGCGGCCGAGGTTGCCGGCACGAGTCTGCTCAAGTCGACGGAGGGATTCACCCGCCTGTGGCCCACGCTCGGGCTGATCGCGGCCTACGTGACGGCGTTCGCGCTGCTCGCCCAGGCGGTCAAGGGCATCCAGGTCGGCGTGGCGTACGCCATGTGGTCCGGGCTGGGTACGGCCGCGATCGTCGCCATCGGCGCGGTCTTCCTCGGTGAACCGCTGACGGTCACCAAGGTGCTCGGCGTCGGCATCGTCATCGCCGGCGTGGTCCTGCTCAACCTCGGTGGTGCCCACTGAGCACCGAACGCCCGCGCCGCACGGCCCGTCGCCGCGACCCGGAGGGACGGCGACGGGCCCTGGCCACCGCCGCCCTGGAGGTGATCGCCGACGTGGGTATCGGGCGGACCACCCACCGGGCGGTCGCGGAGCGTGCCGACGTGCCGCTCGGCGCGACGACCTACTACTTTCCCACCCTGACCGACCTGGTCGCCGCGGCGCTCGAACGGGCCCACACGGACCTCGGCGTCGAGCTGCGACGCTGGGCCGACCACCTCGGCGACGGGACCGATCTGCCGGCCCGGCTCACCGGGCTGATCTGCGAGTATCTGGACGACAAGAGTCAGGCGCTCACCGAGTTCGAGTTGTATCTCGCCGCCGCCCGCAGCCCCGACCTTCGCGTGTTGGCTGCCTCCTGGGTGGACCAGGTCCGCGAGGTGCTGGCGCCGCTCGTCGGGGCCAGTGCCGCGCGGGCGCTCGCCGTCTTCCTGGACGGCGTGGCCCTGCAACACCTCGCCACCGGCGAGCCGGTCGACCCCACCGCCACCGAGACGGCTCTGGCCGCACTCGTCAACGCCGGCTCCCGCAGCTGACGACGACCGCCGACACCGCACCGCTCGTCGAGCGCGTTGTGGCCTTGCCGACGTAGAGGTCGGGAAAGCGCGAGCCGGTCGCGGGCGCTGTTCGGCAGACCTTGGCATTTGGCAAACTCGCCACATGGTGACGGGGGAGCGGTACCGGGAGGTCCGATCCGTGGTCGACGCGGTGGCCGGCTGGGCGGCCGGCAGCGCCGATGTCCTCGGGGTGTTGGTGGTGGGCTCCTGGGCGCGCGGGGCAGCGCGGATGGACTCCGATGTCGACATCATCGTCGATTCCGTGAAGCGCGATCAGTCACCTGTCTTGCCGGGCGACGGCGCTACGGACTATGAGCGCTATATGCGTACGGGCGCGCTGCTCGGTCTGCAA
>NZ_JBFBAO010000051.1:0-13153 GCF_040682255.1 Micromonospora sp. NPDC051296
GTTAGCGGGGACTTTGATCTCCAGATCCTCCGCTAACTTCATGATCGACCGGTAGAGGCGGGTGGGGCGGGTGGGGCGAGTTGGGGGGTTGGTGGGGGTGTTGGTGGTTAGAGTTGGTTCGTGGGATTTGAGCGAATTTTGGGGGTGTTGGGGCGGCGGGGAGTTGTTGGGCTCGCCGTTGCGGCGCTGCTCGGCGTGGCCGCGTACACCGGGTGGGTGCTGACGCCCGCACCCGGGGCGGCACCGGTCGCCCGGCCAGCCGAGGTGCCAGCCGCACCGACGGTGGCGGCGATGCCGGCTACTGAGGCCGATACCGCGGCCGAGACCGTGCCGCCGGCCGCGCCAGCGCCGAAGGGCCTGCCGAAAATCGACTACGGCTTGGCACCGGCCGGCTTTCCCGATGACCCGGACATCCTGGACACCACCCCGCCGACCCGGGGGCTACACCCGACCCGCCGGCTCGCCGCCTACGACGCGCCCGGCGGCCGGCCGCTGGCCTTCCTGATGCCGACCATCAGCGGGGTGGAGCTGACCGTGCCGATCGCACAGCGCGAGGCCGGCTGGACGGCGGTGCTGCTTCCCTCGGCCAACCGCAAGCTGGCCTGGCTGCCGCCCGGCGGCTTCAGCACGGTGGCCCTGCGCGACCAGATCGTGGTGGAGCGCGTGCCATACCGGCTCACCTGGTTCCGCGACGGGGTCGCCAAGCGCTCGTGGCAGGTCAGCCTGGGCCGGCGCGGTCAGGAGACCCCGCTCGGCCGGACCTTCATCCTGGGTCGCACCCCGCCGCCGCAGCGCGTCTACGGCGGGGTGGACATCTTCGCGCTCGGCTCGGTGCCCGACGACCCCGACTCCGTACCGACCGGCCTGCGCGGTGCGCACATCGGCATCCACACCTGGTACCACGACGGCGAGCTGGGCAAGAAGACCACCAACGGCTGCATCCGGCTGACCCCGAGCGGTCAGCGGTTGCTGCTGACGGAACTGCGCGAGGGCACCCCGGTGGTCGTCGTCGACAAGCTGCCCAGCCCACCCCCGGCCGCCTGAGCCGGTTCCAGCTGGCATCGCCCTGCCGACCCGCCCGGATGCCCGAAATTGGTCCGGCGACCATCCAGCCGTAAGCCGGAGGTAAGCAATCGCGGCCTACTGTCCTGGGACCCGGTACCCCGGTTTGCCGTACCCACGCAGAACCACCGGAACCGCGCGTCACCCGTACGGCAGAAGGAGTCCCGGTGTTCAGCCACACCGCCCACGAGAGCGCCGCCCCCGGCGACGTGTTGATCGTCACGGGCGGGGTCGGCGCCGGCCACGACGGCGCCGCAGCCGAGCTACGCGCCCGGCTGGAACGGGCCGGCCTCCAGGTGGCGGTACGCGACTTCCTCGACGCCGTACCCTCGCCCTGCCGGCTGGCCCTGCGCGACGGCTACACCGGCAGCGTCCGGCACGCACCGAACCTGTTCGAGTGGGTGTTCCAGGGCATCGAACGCGGCAACTGGGTACATCGGGCCGTCGACGGGATGTGCCGTCTCGCGCAGCGACAGATCAGCCGCTGGGCGGCGGGATATCCGGTCGTGGTGTCCACCTACCCCCTGGCCAGCCAGTCGCTGGGCCAACTGCGCGGCACCGGACGGTTGACCGCCACGGTCGTCACGTACCTCACCGATCCGGCCGTGCACCGCCTCTGGGTGCATCCCGACGTCGACCACCACCTGACGGTGACCGAGGCGACCGCCGCGATGGGTACCCGCGAGTTCGGCGTGCCGATGCGCGCCGTCGGCGGCCTGGTGTCCCCGGCGTTCGAGCAGGTCCACACCGCGGCACGACGGGTCGCGATCCGCCGGTCGATAGGCCTGCCGGTCGACCGACGGGTGGCGCTGCTGGTGGCCGGCTCGGAGGGCATGGGCGAGGTGATACCCACCGTCGACGCGATCGTGGCGTCCGGGGTCGCCGACGTGCTGGTCCTCTGCGGACGCAACGAGCGACTCCGCGACCAGTTGTCCGGCCGGGACCGGGTCGTGGCGCTCGGTTGGCGCTCCGACGTGGCCAGCCTGATGGCGGCAGCGGACGTGCTGGTGCACAACGCGGGCGGGCTGTCGCTGACCGAGGCGCTCACGGCCGGCCTGCCGGCGGTGACGTTCCGGCCGATCCCCGCCCACGGCCGCGCCAACGCCGAGGTGCTCGCCCACGCCGGTCTGGTGCCCTGGCCGAAGACCGACACGGAACTCGCGGCCGCCATCGTCATGCAGTGCGAGGCCGGCCGACAGGGCCGCCAGTCGGTGCTACGCCACCAGGACGCCAGCCAGTTCGTCCGGTCACTGGTCGACCGGAGCGAAGCCCCGGCGCTGCCGGACGTACCAGGTCACCACCGCAGGGCCGAGACGGCATCCTCACGAGTGGCGGCCTGAGCGAGCGACGGCGCCGATCCGCTCGACGTGCTGGCGGGCCGGCTCGACGCTCGGGTCGACGACCGGCACCGTGCCGTCCAGCAAATCCTGCTCGACCGGCCACTCTTCGTCAGGCGGGTCAGGTCGGCCGCCGCAGTCGACCACGAGTCTCAGTCAAAGAGCCTGATCCACCAAGTCGCAGAGGAGGTATCCCGTGCCTGACCTGAGCGGCGCCAGCGTCAAGCAGAACACCCTCGGCAACTGACGCCGGAGCCACACGTGGGGTTCCGTGGGGTCGACGCGTACCGGCTTGTCTTGGTGTGTCGCGCCCGGGAGCCAACTCTCCTCGCAAGCGTGATGTCACACAGACATATTTATTTCTGTGTGACATCACCCTCCGGAGGACACATTCGCCCCGGCGGATGGGGCCACAGGCCGTTGACCGATGAGCGACCGAGGACTGATGGAACTCGGATGGTCCGGTACGGTCGCACCGAACACGCTCGATGCCCACGGGTGGCGGAGTCGGGGAGAGCGCCTCTCGGGCAGCAAGGAATCCACTTGATCGCATCGGCGGCTACGTCGGAACCAGCAGTTGACACCCACCGCGACGTGTCGTGGCGGCCGGTGCTCGTGGCGGGTGGGGCGTTGGGGCTGTTCGCCTTCGTCGGCGACGAACTGCCCGGCACCGTTGGTCAAGTGATCCTTACGCTGACCAGCACCGGCTTCGCATGGGGTGCGGCGGCGTTGCTGGCTGGCTACGCCTCGGCACACCGTCGGGCGGCTCTGGTCAACGCCACCGCTGTCCTGGTTCTCGCTACGGTCGCCTACTACGGACTCATCCTCGTGGACGGACGGCGCTGGCGGTTTGGCGAGTTGGAGGACGGCAGCTCGTTTGCCGCCCTGGCGTCAGTGGGCAGAGCCACGGCCTTCTGGCTCGTCGCGTCCGTTGTCGCGGGCGTGTCGCTGGGCCTGCTGGGGTCGTTCATCCGGCGCGGGACGCGGATTCAGGCATCGATCGCGGCCGGGGCGGCGCTTGGGCTGCTTGCCGGCGAAGGGCTACATTTCCTGACGATCTTCCGAGCCTGGGATGCCCTGGAAGGCTTCTACCTGGGGCGCGTCATTTCGGCAGGGGTGAGCGTCATGCTCGCCACGCTGGGGGCGGCTGTTGTCCTCGGGCACCGCAGGGCGGAGAAGTCATGGCCAATCTTCGTCGCCACGTCCGTCGTCGCCGGTGCGACGGGACTTCTGCTATGGAGCCAGATCGACGCGATCAGGATGGGGCTGTGACCGTGCGTCACTGATGACCGCCTGCTGACCCGGCCGGATCCCTCGGCCCATTGATATCAAGATCAGCGATACTTGATATCATCTCGGTGGCACCGCGCTGAACTGGGGGACCACCGATGGCCAGGACGATCCTCGATGTCGATGACGAACTGCTCGCCGAGGCCGCCAAGATCTTCGGCACGACCACGAAGAAGGCGACGGTCAACGCGGCGCTGAGGGCCGCTGTCGACCGGGAGAAGCGGCGCGAGTTCGCCGACTGGCTCAAGAGCGGTGGCCTGCCGGATCTCACCGGTCACGTCGACACAAAGCCGGACGCGGCGTGAGTCGAGAGCTGTACCTGCTCGACAAATCCGCTCTTGCCCGCTGGCCCAAACCAACCGTCGCGCCCGTGCTCGACGAACTGTCCGAGCGCGGCCTGCTGGCGGTGTGCGGAGCGATCGAAATCGAAGTCGTCCAGAGCGCCCGTACGGTCAAGGACGCCCAGCGCGCCCGCTGGCTGCTCGGCGGTTTCCACTGGCTTCCCATGCCGGACGAGGTCTGGGACCGGGCGATCGATGTTCAACTCCAGGCGCTACACAAGGGTAACCACCGGGCCCTCTCCATGGCTGACCTACTGATCAGCGCGACCGCCGAGCGGCAGGGGGCCACGGTCCTGCACTACGACGGCGACTACGACATGATCACTGCGATCACCGGCCAGCCAACCACCTGGGTCGTACCGGCCGGCACCGCAGATTGATCAACTGGCCCGGCTTCCGGGGCTGGCTTCGCCCGGTGACTCGGGCCACCTCGGCCCACGCCGGCCCGGAGTGCTAGGCGCTGGCGCCGGCGTAGGAGCGCAGCGAGCGCCGCCAGAGCAGCGTGGCCAGGAGGACCGCGCCGGCGGCCACGGCCGGGGCGAGCAGCAGCAGGTACGCGTCGAGTCGACCCAGCAGAGCCGCCGCCGGGTAGGTGGTCAGGAACGCGACCGGGACGACCGTGAGCACGGCCTGAGCGGGGTTGCGGTACATCTCCACCGGGAAACGGGACAGCTCGACGAAGGCGAAGGAGACCCGGCCGAGTTCCTCGCCGGCCACCAGCACCACCGCGAGCGCCATCAGCACCACGCTCAGGGCGTACATCAGGAGGACGGCGCAGGCCAGTAGCAGCAGGAACGAGGCCAGCGCGGCCGCCGACACGCCGCGGCCGGACAGCGCGACACCGACCACCGTCAGCGCCAGGCCGAGCATCGGGTCGAGCAGATTGTTGACCTTGAGGTGCCGCAGGCTCACCAGCAGTTGCGCGTCGAACGGCTTGGTGAGCAGGAAGTCGAGGGTCCCTCGCCGGACGTACTCGGTCATCCGCTCCAGGTTCGGCTGCAACAACGCCTGGCGCAGGCCGTTGAGGGCGAAGAACAGGCCGATGACCACGAGCACCTCGGGTTGCGTCCAGCCGGCCACGGTGCCGGTGAACCGGAAGTAGACCGATGCGCCGGCCGCCGCCCACAGCATCCAGAACATGCTCAACGCGAAGTTGGCGAGGAAGTTGAACCGGTACTCCATCTCGCCGGTCACCGCCGCCCGCCAGCAGATTCCCAGGATGCGCGCCTGGCGCGGCCAGGGGTTCATCCGGCCACCGCCTGGTAGCGGCGGACCCCGAACCGCCAGGCGACCCGGTACAGCAGTGCGAACGCCGCGAGCCAGCCGAGCCCGACGGCGAAGCCGTACGCCGACTGGTCTGCGTCGAGGCGGCCCATCAGCAGCTCCACCGGAAAGCCCATCGTGGTGCGGAACGGCAGCACCATCCCGGCCGTACGCAGCCAGTCGGGCATCAGGGCCAGTGGCGCGACCCATCCCGAGGCGAACGACCCCAGCCCCCACCACAGCAGCCAACCGTTGGTGGTCTGGGTGCTCCAGAACCCGATCAACGCGAAGGTCGACGCCATCAGCAGGCTGACCGCGTACGCCAGCACCAGCGCGGCGGCGACGGCGGCGAGCCGAAGCGGATCCGCCGAGTAGTTCAGTCCCGGCACCAGCCAGGCGGCGAGCACCAGGGCCGGCACCAGCACCACCAGGAACACCAGGCGCTGGCCGAGGTCGCTGGTGGCGTACTGGTGGAAGGGGTGCACCGGGCGCAACAGCCGCACGGACAGGTCGCCGCTGCGCATGTCCGCGTCCCACTGCCACACCACCCGGTCACCGGCGAGGTTCCAGAGCAGGGTGGCCGCCGCGTAGTAGGAGAGGAAGTCGCCGGCGGTCCAGCCGTCCGGCGGTCCGCCCTCGGCGACGACGGTGAGCCACACCGCCATCGTCAGCAACGGGAAGAACGCGGTGAGCAGCGACAGCACGATCCGCCCGCGGTAGGTCGCCGCCACCAGCGTGGCGCTGCGCACCAGCGAGGGATACGCGGGGAGCACGTCACGCATGGGCGAAGACGTTCCGGATGATCTCCTCCACCGGCGGGTCCTCGATCGCGACGTCCTCGACCGGCAGGGTGGTCAGCAGCCGGGCGGCGATCGCGGCGGTCTCGGCGCGTGGTACCGCCAGGGTCACCACCGCGCCGTCGATCGACGACACCTCACCCAGGCCGGCCCAGGTCTCCGCCGGCACGGCCTCGCGCACGGTGACCCGGACCAGCCGGTGCGGCGAATGGGCCTCGACCAGCTCGGCAAGGTCGCCATCGAAGCGCAGCGTGCCGTGGTCGATGACCAGCACCCGGCGGGCCAGCGCGGTCACGTCGCCCATGTAGTGGCTGGTCAGCAGGACGGTGGCCCCGTGCCGGGCGTTGTAGTCGCGCAGGAAGGTGCGTACCGCCGCCTGACCGTTGACGTCCAGGCCGAGCGTCGGCTCGTCGAGGAAGAGGACATCCGGTCGGTGCAGCAGGGCGCCGGCCAGCTCGCAGCGCATCCGCTCGCCGAGGCTGAGCACCCGGACCTGCTTGTGGAGCAACGGTTCAAGGTCCAGCAGGTCGACCAGTTCCTCCAGCGCCGACCGGTACGGCCCGGGGGCGATCCCGTAGATCGCCCGGTTCACTTCGAAGGCGTCGGCGGCGGGCAGGTCCCAGAACAGGGAGTTGCGCTGACCCATGACCAGCGAGATCCTGCGCAGGAAATCGGGTTCCCGGCGGTGCGGGGTGTGCCCGAGCACCCGTACGGTGCCGGCGGTGGGATGCAGCAGACCGGTCAGGCATTTCAACGTCGTCGTCTTGCCGGCGCCGTTGGGGCCGAGGAAACCGACCACCTCTCCCTCGGCGATGGAGAAGCTGACCCGGTCGACCGCCCGGACGGTGACGTGCTCACGCCGGACGAACGACCGGAGTGCGGCGCGCAGGCCGGGTTGCCGTCGGTGCACCCGATAGTGCTTCGCCAGTTCCCGCACCTCGATCACTTCGCGACCGTAACGAGCCGCACGGCATGATCGAAACCGAATTTCCGGCCGGCGAAACGGTTCACAAAACCCAACAGATGACTTCTGCCCCTGGCATGGGATGACGGTGCGGGGGTATCACCGACATATGAGGGCGAGTTTCCGGCTCGGTCGGATCGTGGGCGTACCTGTCGGGGTGAACTGGAGCGTCCTGGTCATCTTCGCGCTGATCTGGTGGGGGCTGTCGGCCAATCTGTTTCCGCGGTCGTACCCCGGCCAGTCGGCGATCGCGTACCTGCTGGCGGGCCTCGCGGCGGCGGTGGTCTTCTTCCTGGGCCTGCTCGCCCACGAGGTGTCCCACGCGGTCGTGGCCAAACGCAACGGGCTCGGGGTCGGGGGGATCACCCTCTGGCTCTTCGGCGGGGTCGCCGAGTTGAAGGGCGAGGCCCGGAGCCCGGGCGCGGAGCTGCGCATCGCCGGGATCGGGCCGCTGGTCAGCCTGGTCATCGGTGCCTTCTTCGGGGTGATCGCGATGCTGCTCAGCGTCGCCGGGGTGCACGGGCTGCTGCTCGGCGCGACGGCCTGGCTCGGCGGCATCAACCTGCTGCTGGCGATCTTCAACATTCTGCCGGCGGCGCCGCTGGACGGCGGTCGGCTGCTGCGCGCGGCGGTCTGGAAGGCGACCGGGGACCGGACCCGGGCATCGGTGGTGGCGGCCCGGGCCGGCTGGGTGCTCGGCGTGGTGCTGATCGGCCTGGGGCTCTGGCGGTTCCTGAGCGGCGCGGGCATCGGTGGGCTCTGGCTGGCGCTGATCGGTTGGTTCCTGATCGGCGCCGCCGGTCTGGAGGAGCGGCAGGCCCGGATGGGCAGCGCGCTGCGCGGGATCCGGGTCGCCGAGGTGATGACGCCGCAGCCGCAGACCGCCTCCAGTGAGATGACCGTCGCCGACTTCGTCGACAACTACCTGTTCGCGTACCGGCACACGGCGCTGCCGCTGACCGAGGACGGCCGGCCCGTCGGCCTGGTCACTCTCGACCGGGTACGCGGCGTGCCGAGCGACGAGCGGGCCAGCACCAGGCTCGAGGCGGTGGCCTGCCGGGCCGACGATCTGGTGCTCGCCTCCCCCGACGAGCAGCTGACCGACCTGCTGCCCCGGCTCAGCGAGTGTGCCGACGGCCGGGCTTTGGTGGTGACCGAGGGTCGCCTGGTCGGCATCGTCTCGCCGAGCGACATCAGCCGCGCCGTCCAACGTGGCCACCTCCGCAACCAACCCGCCCCCAACCGCTGAACCGCCGGCGAGACAGCCCGCGTGGTGGGTCACCGCGGGAAGAGGTGCTCCAACTCGTCGGTATGGAACTTGGCCTTGGGGTCCAGGCGGTGCAGGAGCGCCTCGAACTCGAGCCAGCGGGGATAGCTGGGGGCGATCGCGTCGCGGGTGAGCGTGAAGACCTTGCCCCAGTGGGGGCGGGGGGCGAAGGGGGCGAGGGCGCGTTCGACCTCGGCGACCACCGGCAGCACCGCCGAGGCGTCGGCGATCCAGGTGAAGTGCACCGCGAGACTGTCCCGGCCGTGGTTGGGGCTGAGCCACAGCTCGTCGGACGCGATCGTCCGTAGCTCGCTGGTCTGGGCCACCGGGGCGATCAGGTGCGCCACCTCGTCCAGCGCGGCCAGTGCGTCGGCGGCCACGGCCCGGGGCAGGTGGTACTCCGACTGCAACTCGTCGCCGCTGCTGGGGGTGAAGCCGAGCCGGAAGTGCGGCAGCCGCTCGTGCCAGGGGCCAACTGCACCGAGCTGCTCGGTGCAGTTGACCGTCGGCATGCCGGGCACCGGATGCCACGGCCGGTCGGCCGGCGTCGTACCGAGCCAGTCCGCCGGGGGCGCGGCCTGCTCCGCGAGCTGCTTGCGCCAGACCTGGGTGCCGCGGGTGGAACGCCAGTCGGTGAAGACACTGACGCTGTACGCCGAGGCGAACGCCGCGTCCAGCGCCGAGCGCGGCAGGTCCAGGCAGACGTACTGGCGGACGTCGAAGGTGGGCACCACGTCCAGGGTGAGCCGGGTGACGATGCCCAGCGCACCGAACGAGACGACCATCCCGGCGAAGTCGTCGGCGTCCCGGTCCACGGTGAGCAGTTCGCCGGCCGCGGTGACCAGTTCCAGGCCGGTGACCGCGGTGGCCAGGTTGCCGATCGCGTTGCCGGAGCCGTGGGTGCCGGTGGCGACCGCGCCGGCCATCGAGATGTGCGGCAGCGAGGCGAGGTTGGCCAGGGCGTACCCGCGCTCGTGCAGCCAGGTCGCCAGGTCCCCGTAGCGCATGGCGGCCGGCACGTCGACGGTCCGCCGCTCCTCGTCGAGGTGCACCGTTGCCGGCAGCCCGGCCAGGGTGACCAGGTCGCCGGTGGTGTCGCCGAGTCGGTTGAAGGAGTGCCCGCTGCCCACCGCCCGGATCCGGTCGCTGCCGGCGACCAGCTCGCGCAGCTCGTCCATCGACGACGGCCGGTGGTACGCCCGGGCGGCGTACTGCACGTTGCCCGCCCAGTTGCGGTGCGTCGGCACGAGGACCCCCTCTCCGCGCCGACGGTTACCGCCGGCTTCGTCGGGGAACCCTACGCCGATGAGCAGCTATCGTGATCCCGCCCCTCGCGGCGACATGTACCCCTCCGAGGAGGAGATGGACCCGACCGGCAGCGGCGTGGAGCCGGCGAGCGGTCCCGAGGCGTACCTCCGGTCCCAGCCCGGCCCGCAGCCGAGCCCGACGCCGGGTCCGGTGCCGACGCCGGCGCCCACGCCCGGCCCGCCGCCCCGGGCGGCTTGAGCGTCGCGGGCCGGGCGCGCGGGGCCCACGGTCGGCGTCAGAGCTGCCGCATCACCTCGGTGGCGACCAGGTCCAGGTGGTCCAGGTCGCTCAGGTCGAGCACCTGGAGGTAGATCCGCTGACTGCCGATCTCCGCGTACTGGCCGATCTTGTCGACGATCTCGGCGGGCGTACCGGCCAGGCCGTTCTCCCGCAACTCGTCCGGCTCCCGGCCGATCGCCGCGGCCCGGCGGGTCACCTCGGCTTCGTCCCGCCCGCAGCACAGCACCAGGGCGTTGGACCAGGTCAGCTCGGCAGGGTCGCGGCTGATCTCCCTGCAGGCCGCGCGGACCCGCTCGAACTGGGCGACCGACTCGTCGACCGAGGCGAACGGCAGGTTGAACTCGTCGGCGTACCGGGCGGCGAGCTGCGGCGTACGCTTCACGCCCCGACCGCCGAGCAGGATCGGCGGGTGGGGCCGCTGCACCGGCTTGGGCAGTGCCGGTGAGTCGCTGACCTGATAGTGGCGGCCGGCGAAGTCGAAAGTCTTTCCCCGCGGGGTCCGCCACAGGCCGGTGATCACGGCAAGCTGCTCGTCCAGCCGGTCGAACCGCTCCCCCAGCCCCGGGAACGGAATCCCGTACGCGCTGTGCTCGGCGTCGTACCAGCCGGTGCCGATACCCAGCTCGACCCGTCCGCCGCTCATCTGGTCGACCTGGGCGACGGTGATGGCCAGCGGGCCGGGCAGCCGGAACGTGGCGGCGGTCATCAGCGTGCCGAGCCGGATCGACCGGGTGTCGCGGGCCAGCCCGGCCAGGGTCGTCCACGCGTCGGTGGGGCCGGGTTCGCCGCTAACCGACCCCATCTTCAGGTAGTGGTCCGAGCGGAAGAAGGCGCCGAAGCCGGTCTCCTCGGCGCGGCGGGCCACGGCAAGCAGGTCGTCGTAGTCGGCGCCCTGCTGGGGTTCGGTGAAGATCCGCAGTTCCATGTGTCGAGCATAGAAAGCCGGCGGCGGCACCCGGCGGGCTTGTCCGGTGGATCTAGGGTGGGCCGGTGGACGAAACGGTCGTCGCCGTAGCGGGCCTGCACATCGCGTACGGCAGCGTGACGGTGGTGCGGGACGTCGGGTTCGACCTACCGGCGGGCGGCGCGCTCTGCCTGGTCGGCGAGAACGGTGCCGGCAAGTCCACCGTGCTGCGCTGCGTCACCGGTTTGGTCGAGCCGAGCACCGGCTCGGTGCGGGTGTTCGGGGCGTCGCCGGACGGCACGGCCGTGTTCTGGCGGCGGGTCGCCGCCACCGTCGAGCAACCCAGCTGGTACGCCGGGCTCACCGTCCGGGAGCACGTCGAGCTGGTTCGGCTGGCCGGCGGTGGCGATCCGGCCGACGGCCGGGTCGACGAGCTGCTCACCGTGCTAGGCCTGAGTGACCTCGGTGACGGCACCCCGGACCGGCTTTCCTCGGGTGAACGGCAGCGCCTGCTGCTGGCCGCCGCGCTGGCCCGCCCGGTCGACCTGCTGGTGCTCGACGAGCCGGAGCAGCGGCTCGACGCGGCGATCCGGCCGGTGGTGGCCGGCCTGCTCGGCGACCATCTGGCCGGTGGCGGCAGCTTGCTGATGGCCAGCCACGACCCGGTCTTCGTAGCCGCCTTCGACTGCCCCGTCCTCCGGCTGCACTCCGACGCCCCGACGCCGGACGAGCCTTCCCGGACCGGTTCGCCCGTGCCCGACGGCCGCGGATGACCCGGGTCGCCGAGCCGCCGACCCGGCGAGAGTCCGCGCCACCGACCGCGCGCCAGCTGCGTCGCTGGGTCCGGCGCCGGCGCGCCGAACGGGGCCGGTCGCTCTCCTTGGAGACCGCGTACGTGCTGCTGCTGACGGTGGCCGTGGCGGTCGCGCTGGTCGGCCCGCGAGTCGGTCCCGCCCTCTGGCCGGAGCAGCCCGCGGCCGGGCCGGACCGGGCCGTGGTGCTGGTGCTGCTGGGCGCGTGCGCGGCCGGAGTGGTGCTGCTGCTGCGCCGGCTGGGCCCGCTGGTGCTCGGTCGCGACGAGTTGAGCTGGCTGTTGCCGGCACCGGTTTCCCGCCGTGGCCTGCTGCTGCCTGCGCTGGTCCGGGTGCTGATCGTCGGGGCGCTCGCGGGGACGGTGCTGGCGCTGGCCGGGGCCGCCCGCCTGGCGGCGCGGCCGCTCCCCGGGGCGGGCCTCGCCGGGTGGCTGGCCTTGGGCGCGGTCAGTGGCGTGCTGCTCGCGCTGCTCGCGGTGGCCGCGCAGCGGCGGCCGGCCCGCGAACGGGTGCTGGACGCGATGGTGCCCGCGGTCCTGGTGGCGCTGGGCGCGACGGCGCTGCTCGCCCGGCTGCACCCGCTGCCGGCCCCGCCCGTCGTCGCGGCGCCGCCGCCCGCGCTGGTCCTCGCCGCCGTCGCCACCGCAGCTGCGCTCACCGCCCTCGCCGTACGCGGTCTGGCGCGCCTGCCCGACGCCCGGCTGTACGAGCCGTCGATGACCGTCGGCAGCTACCTGGACGCGGCGTACGCGGTCGAGCCGTCGTTCGTCGCCGGCCTGCGCGAGCGGCGGTACTGGCGGCGCCGGGCGCTGCGGTCCCGGCCGTTGCGTCCCCGCGTCGGCCGGCTCGTGCCGTTGCAGCAGGACCTCTTGGTGCTGCGCCGGCGCGGCTGGCGACTGGTCTGGCTGCTGGCGGCGACGCCGCTGCCGGCGCTGCTCACCGCCGGCCCCGGCTGGCTGCCCGCGGCGACCCTGGTGGTGGGGGCGGGCACCGCCGCCGGGGTCACCCTCGACGCGCTGCGCCGCGACGCGGCTCACCCGACGCTGCTGCGGCTGCTCGGGTTGACCGGGCGGCGGGCGGTGGCGGTCCGGCTGGTCGTGCCGGCGGTGCTGGCCACCGCCTGGTCCGGGTTGGCCATGGCGGCGCTGGGCCTGCTCGGCGGCCTGCCACCGGGGCCATGGTGGGCGTTGGGGCTGGCGTTCGGTCCGACCGCCGCGATGACCGCCGTCCGGCGGGCCCAGGCGGGCCGGATCGACAACACCCTGCCGCCGGTCGACACGCCGATGGGCACCTTCGCGCCCGGCCCGGTGATGTGGCTGCTCAACGGCGCGGACGTGCTGCTGTTCGCGGCGCCCACCCTGGTGGCCCTGCTGGCAACCGCGCAGCCGGGCTGGTGGTGGGTCGGGCTCCAGGGCGCACTTTCCGTCGCCGGCGTACTGGCCTACCTGCACTTCGGAACGGACCGCCGCCGCCCCAAGGTGTGACCCGGCGTTCCGAACACGGCCAACGGGGACGGTCTCGCCATCACCGCAAGTTCTTGCATAACTTGCAGGAACCCTTGCTGTCAT
>NZ_JBFBAO010000051.1:13250-26535 GCF_040682255.1 Micromonospora sp. NPDC051296
GCCCCAAGGTGTGACCCGGCGTTCCGAACACGGCCAACGGGGACGGTCTCGCCATCACCGCAAGTTCTTGCATAACTTGCAGGAACCCTTGCTGTCATCGACGACTGCCTGACCGTCCCCGGAGGAGGCACCGTGCGAATCCCCCGTCCCCGCGCCGCGATACCCGCGGCCCTGGCCGCGACCCTGGTCGCGGCCAGCCTCACCGTCGCCGCCAGCACCGCCCCCGCCAACGCGGCGGAGGTACGCGCCAACGGCGACGCGATCGTCCACCTGTTCCAGTGGCGGTGGGACTCCATCGCCACCGAGTGCGAGACCACGCTCGGCCCGAACGGCTGGGGCGGGGTGCAGGTCTCCCCGCCACAGGAGCACGTGGTGCTGCCCAGCGCCGAGGGCGCCACGTACCCGTGGTGGCAGGACTACCAGCCGGTGTCGTACCGGTTGGACACGACCCGGCGCGGCACGAAGGCCGAGTTCGTGAACATGGTCGAGCGCTGCCGCGCACAGGGCGTGAAGATCTACGTGGACATGGTGCTGAACCACATGAGCGGCACCGGCTCGGCCGGCAGCGGCCCGGGCAGCGCCGGCACCGTGTACAGCAAGTACAGCTACCCGAACCTGTTCAACGACGGTACGGGCGACAGCTACGGCTACGCCGACTTCGCGCCCTGCTACCGGCGGATCAGCAACTGGGGCAACAAGCAGGAGGTCCAGGACTGCGAGCTGCTCGACCTGGCCGACCTGAACACCGCCGACCCCGAGGTGCGACGGAAGATCGCCAAGTACATGAACGCGGTGATCGACCTCGGTGTCGCCGGTTTCCGGGTGGACGCGGCCAAGCACGTACAGGAGGCGCACCTGGCCGACATCATCAGCCGGCTGCGCGACGTGCCCGGCTTCGGCGGCCGACCCGACCTGTTCCACGAGGTGTACGGCGACGGCACGATCCCCTACACCGCGTACGCCCCGTACGGCGGGGTGACCAACTTCGACTACCAGCGGGCCGTGTCGTCGGCGTTCCGCGACGGCAACATCGCCCAGCTCGGCAACCTGCCCAACTACGGCGGGCTCACCGGCGAACAGGCGGTCGTGTTCGTGGACAACCACGACACCCAGCGGGACAACCCGACGCTGACCTACAAGAGCGGTGCCCGCTACTACCTGGCGGACACGTTCATGATGGCCCACCCGTACGGCCGGCCCCAGCTCATGTCGAGCTACGCGTTCGGCTCGGTGCACGGGCAGGGCCCGCCCAGCACGTCCAACGGCGCCACCCTGGCCACCGACTGCGCCGGCAGCGCGTGGATCTGCGAGCACCGCAATCCGGGTGTGGCCGGCATGCCGGGCTTCCGCAACGCCGTCGCCGGCACCGGCACCGGATCGGTCACCACCGACGGCAACGGCCGGCTGGCGTTCGCCCGGGGCAACCGGGGGTACGCCGCCTTCAACGCCACCAGCAGCACGTGGAGCCGCAGCTTCGCCACCCCGCTGCCGGACGGCCGCTACTGCAACGTGGGCCGGGGCGCGTACGACCGGTCCTCCGGGGCCTGCCCGGGCGGCGCGGTGACCGTCGCCGGCGGCAGCTTCACCGCCGCCATTCCGGCTGACCAGGCGGTGGCGCTGCACGTCGAGGCGCGGCTGGACGGCGTGACCCCCAGCCCGACCCCGACCCCGTCCAACCCGGCCGGGGCCACCCGGTTCACCGCTACCGTCTCCACCAACCTCGGCCAGGAGGTGTACGTCGTCGGCTCGATCCCGCAGCTCGGCTCCTGGAACCCGGCGGGCGGCGTGAAGTTGTCCACCACGTCGGGCAGCTACCCGACGTGGACCGGGTCGGTGGACATCCCGGCCGGCACCGCCTTCGAGTGGAAGCTGGTCAAGGTCGGCAACGGCGCCGTGCAGTGGGAGAACGACCCGAACCGTACCGGCACCGGCGGCCCCGCCATCACCGCCACCTGGAACCAACCGGCCGGCAACCCGCCGGGCGACGCGACGGTCTCCTTCCGGGCCACCGCCACCACCGTGTACGGGCAGAACATCCACGTCGTCGGCGACATCCCCGCCCTCGGCGGCTGGGACCCGGCCCGGGGGCTGCGGCTGTCGCCGACCGGGTACCCGGTCTGGACCGGCCAGCTGAGCCTGCCGGCCGGCACCACCTTCTCCTACAAGTACGTCAAGCGCACCGACGACGGGACCGTGGTCTGGGAGTCGGGCGCGAACCGTACCGCCACCGCCACCGGATCGCTGACCCTGACCGAAACCTGGCGCTGACCGCGCCCGCGGCCCTCCCGACACCCGACCGGGAGGGCCGCGGCCGTCTGCCGGCAGGCCGCAACGACGGCTCGGCCCACCGGTACCGCCGCAGCCGGCCGGTGGTCAGGCGTACGGCGGTCGGGCGTACGCGGCCCGCAGCGCGGCCAGCCCGGTCGCCTTCGGGGTAAGGGTGCCCCAGCCCGAGTTGAAGTAGTTCGTCCGCTCGATGATCGGGCCGCGCTCGGCGTTGAGGCGGGCGATCGCGGGCGGCACGGTGTCGATCCAGCCCGCCTGATCGGGGATCTCGGCAACCCGCACACCCCACTCCGCGATGATCACCGGGCGGGACAGCGCCACCGGGCCGAGGTCGGCCACCACCCAGTCCTTGGTCCGCCGGAACCGGTCCAGCGCGGTGTGGCTGGCGTTGGTCGCGTAGACGTTCCACTGGAGGAAGTCCAGCCGTGCCATCAGCGCCTCCGGGTGGGTGCGCTGGTAGCAGGCCCGGTCGAAGCCACCGAGTCCGACCGAGAAGGTGGTGCCCTGGGGCAGCGCCTTGACCCGGAACCAGTTCACGATGTACATCATCGCCTGCACCGCCCGGGCGTCCGACTCGGCCCAGGTGTACTGCTTGCCGGCCTCGGTGGTGCCGAACTCGTGGTCGGTGTCCAGTTCGGAGGCGAGCTGGATGTTCACCCCGAAGCCCATCGTCCGGTACTGCGACAGCGCCCGGGCGAACAGCCCGTCGCACTGCCCGGCGAGCACCTGGCTGTAGCCGTACGCCTTCGGCCAGACCGTGCCCGGGCGCTGCTGGATGGTCATCGCCGGGGCCGGCACGATGTATCTCACGCCGTCCACGGTGAAGGTCTGCGGCCCGGTGTCGGGCGCGCCGTAGTGCTTGAGTTCGAGCACCATGTTGACCTGCACTCCGGCCCGGCCGAGGGTGACCAGCCACGGCCGGTTGTAGCCGGGGAAGACGTAGCCGTCGGCGAAGCTGCGGTACTGGGTCAGCGAGCGGAAATTGCCGCCGGTCATGTCGGCCGTCGGGTCGGCACCGCCGGAAAGGTAGTAGCCGCCGAGCACCGGCGGCGTGATCGTGTAGTTGGCCGTGGCGGTGGCGGCCTGTCCGCCGGTGTCGCGCACGGTCACGGTGACCCTGGGCATCACGCCACCGCCCGGTACACGGCCACCGTGCCGTTGTCCGACACCCGGGTCCAGGTGCGGCCCGAGTCGTCGGTGACGGTGACGGTGAGCGGGTCGATGACGGCGCTGACCTTGACCGGCGCGCTGCTGTTGCCCTGGGTGTCGGTGACCACGACGGTGACGGTGAGCGCCTTCGTGTCGGGGTCGCTGTAGTTGACGGTGAGCAGCATCTGGGCACCGGGTGCGTAGCTGGTCGCGTTGAGGGAGGCGGTCGCGGTGGGAGCAGCCATGGCAGCGCTCCTTCCTGGCTCGGCCGCCGCGACCAGCGGGTCTGCGCCGCCGGTGCGGCGGGGTCTGCGACGACGGCCGGAGCCGGGCGCGTCAACGCGCTCCCGGCGAGGATCCGGCGTGGTTGTGGCGGCGACGTCGCTGTCGGGCGCGGGGACACCGGCCCTGACGACCGGGCGGTGTCGGCCGAGACGCGGCCATGACGGCGTACGCGCGCCATCCGCAGCCTCTCTACCTGCTACAACAGTGCGTCGGGGCAGGGCTTGCCGTCCTGTCACCTTTCGGACAAAATGGGCTTGCTGGAGGGGTGCCACATGAAGTACCTGATGTTGATCTACGGAAACGAGGACGTCTGGGGCGCCCTCCCGGACGGTGACCTGGCCACGCTGATCGGCCAGGTCGACGCCTTCAACGAGGCGCTGCGGGCCTCGGGCGAGCTGGTGGACGTACAGGGGCTGGTGTCCCAGGCCCGGTCGGTACGGATGAGCGGCGACACCCCGGTCGTCACCGACGGCCCGTACCTGGAGGCGAAGGAGTACGTCGGCTCGTACTTCGTGGTCGACGTCGACAGCGAGCAGCGGGCGTTGGAGATCGCCCGGTCGTACCCGGGCCTGCGGCTCGGCGCCGGCATCGGCGGCGGCATCGAGATCTGGCCGCTGATGGCCCGGGACGGGGACGAGCGCTGAGCCTCGACGCGGTCACGGTGGACCTGCTGCGCCGGCTCGCCCCGCAGGTGCTCGGTGCGCTGGTACGGCGCTACGGCGACTTCGCCCGGGCCGAGGACGCGGTGCAGGAGGCCCTGGTCGCCGCTGTCGAGGCGTGGCCACGCGAGGGCGTACCGGAGCATCCGGCGGGGTGGCTGCACACCGTGGCCACCCGCCGCTACGTCGACCAGGTGCGCGCCGAGGCCGCCCGGGCCCGCCGGGAGCGTACGGTCCTCGACGCCACCCCGCGCGACGCGCTGGTCGCCCCGCCACCCGACGCCGAACCACCCCGCGACGACCTGCTGGAACTGTTCCTGCTCTGCTGTCACCCGGCGCTGCCCGCACCCGCGCAGCTGGCCCTCACCCTGCGTGCGGTGGGCGGGCTGACCACCGCCGAGATCGCGGCGGCCTTCCTGGTGCCGGAGAAGACCATGGGGCAGCGGATCTCCCGGGCCAAGCAGCGGCTCCGGGAGGCGGGCGCCCGCTTCGCACTGCCACCGGCGGCCGAACAGGGGCCACGGCTGGCCGTGGTCCGGCAGGTGCTCTACCTGATGTTCAATGAGGGCTACAGCGCCAGCAGTGGCCCCGAGCTGCTCCGGGCCGACCTGACCCGGCAGGCGCTGCGACTCACCCGACGGCTGCGCGAGCGGCTGCCCGACGACGGCGAGACGGCCGGCCTGCTCGCCCTGATGCTGCTGACCGAGGCGCGGGCGGCGGCACGGGTCGGGCCGGACGGCGAGCTGGTGCCGCTGGCCGAACAGGACCGCGGGCGGTGGGACCGGGCGGCGATCACCGAGGGATGCGCGCTGGTCGCGCACAGCCTGTCCACCTCGCCGCCGGGGCCGTACCAGGTCCAGGCCGCGATCGCCGCGGTGCACTCCGAAGCGCCGACCACCGAGGCCACCGACTGGCCGCAGGTGCTCGCCCTCTACGAACTGCTGGACCGCCTGGCACCCAACCCGGTGGCCACGCTCAGCCGGGCGGTGGCGGTGGGCATGGTGCACGGGCCGGCCGCCGGACTGGCCCTGCTGGCCGAGGTGGATTCGGGAATCCTCGCCGGGCACCACCGGCTGCACGCCGTCCGCGCCCACCTGCTGGAACTGGCCGACGACCGGGCCGCCGCCGCGGCGGCCTGGCGGCAGGCGGCCAGCCTCGCCGGCAGCGGCCCCGAACGGCGACACCTGCTCCGCCGGGCCATCAACTGCCAGTGACCCAGGTCACAGCCAGGTTCGGTAGAAGGAGCCGGCTCGGCTCCGATCCACCGGTGAGCGGCACCCACGGGGGCGCCGCCCAATCCGGGAGGAACGGACATGACAAAGGTGACCGCGCAGCTGTCGGTGTCGATGGACGGCTGCTACGCCGGCCCACGGCACGACGGTGACGGTGACTGGCTGAAGTCGGCGGAGAGCCATGGCTTCTTCCGGGTGACCAGGTGGGCCACCGAGGCGATGGCCTGGCGCGAACGGCAGGGTTTCGCCGGGGGCAGGCAGGACGCCAACTCCGAGATCATCGCCGAGTCGTTCGCCTCGGCCGGGGCGTACGTGATGGGCCGCCGGATGGCCGACGGCGGCGAGGTGCCCTGGGGCGACGAACCGCCGTTCCGCGCCCCGGTCTTCGTGGTGACCCACCGTCCCCGGCAGAAGCTGCTGCGCCAGGGCGGTACGAGCTTCACCTACGTGACCGACGGGGTGGAGAGCGCGGTGGCGCAGGCCCGGGCCGCGGCCGGCGGCAAGAACGTGGCCGTGGCCGGGGGCGGCAGCCTGGTCCGGCAGGTGCTGCGGGCCGGCCTGCTGAACGAGTTGGAGCTGCACGTGGTGCCGGCCCTGCTGGGCACCGGCATGCGCCTGTTCGACGCCGACCTCGGCCTCGGCGAGTTCGAGGCGATCGAGCTGACCCCCACCCGCGTGGTGTCCGCCCCCGACGTCACCCACATCCGGTACACGGTGAACGGCCGTGCCCCACTCCTCCTGGACGACCGCGGCCGCGGCACCAGCTGAGATGTAAGGAAGGGCCCCTTGTTAACGCCTGGCGTGGTAAAGGGGCCCCTTCTTAACATGCGGTGGGCGGCGGCTCCGGCGCGGATGTTCCGGCCGACGGTAGGGACAACGCGGACGGGCGACCGGTCCTAGAGTGACGACGGCAACTTGTCGATCTAGGAGGCGCGGTGTCCGAGCCGCCACCCGCCGCGAGTTCCCCGAGCACCGGGGAATCCGGCGAGACCCCTGTCGCACCCGGCACCGGCACGACGGATCCGGCCGCGACGGCACCCCAACTGCTGGTCATGCCGCCCACCGAAGGGCTGCCGTCCATTGTCTGGCCCGGTCCGGCCGACCAGCCCGCATGGGCGATCCCGGTGAACGTGCCACCGGGCACCCGGGGTTACGCGATCTTCCTCCCGCTGGTGGCGGCCGGCGGGGAGCCCGCCGTCACCGCCCGCCCGGACGCCCCGACGGCGACCGGCCCGACGGCGACCGGCCCGACGGTGACCGGCCTGACCGCGAGCGGCCTGACGGTGACCGGCCTGACCGCGAGCGGCCTGACGGCGACCGGCCCGACCGCGAGCGGCCTGACGGCGACCGGCCCGACCGCGAGCCGCCTGACGGCGACCGGCCCGACCGCGAGCCGCCTGACGGCGACCGGCCCGACCGCGAGCGCCGCTGCGGCGGACCGCCTGGCCACGATCACCGTGTCCGTCCCGCCGCCGGCAACCACCCCCTCGGCCGGAGCGACGCCGCCGGCGCAACGGGCTCCCGAGGCCACGCCACCGGCCGGCGAACCAGCAGGCGCGGCGTCCGGGGCGGATTCGCCGTCGCCGTCGCCGGCGGAGGCCGCCACAACAGCGGGCACCGCCCCGGCAGGCGACGAGCCGCCGGGCACCGGACCGGTGCCTGCCGGGTTAGCAGCTGGTGCAGTGGTCGCGCAGCCCGCCGGTGCCGGGCCTGCGGGCGCCGGACCGGCGGGCACGGGCCCGGGCGGCGCCGGGGCGGTCGGTACGGCGGTCGTGGGTGCCCCGGCCTGGCCGGTATCGCCGCACGGCACGCGCGCGGCGACGGCGCCCGGCACACCGGTCTACCCGCCGCCCGGCGCGGCGTACGCGTTCCGGCCGGTGCCGCGACAACCGTCGTTCTTCGACCGGGCGTGGCCCGGACCCGGGCCGGCCCGCAACCGGGCCACCCCGCTGGCCGTGCTGGCCGGGGCGCTGGGCGTGGCGGCCTTCGTACCGCTGGGCCGCACCGGCCTCGGCTGGTTCCTCGGCTGGCTGGTCCTGACCGCCGGCGTCATCGTCGCGGTACGACGCCACACCGCCGAGCTGCCCCGCGCCGAGCGCTGGGCCCGGGCCGGCTGGGCCGGCGCCGCCCTGGCGCTGCTCGCCGTACTCGGCTTCCGCAACGCCTGGTGGCTGGTGACGTTCTGCGTGCTGGGGGCGCTGGGCTGCGCGGCGCTGGCGATCGTCGGCGGACGACGAGTCCGCTCGATCCTGTTCAGCCTGGTGGCCGCGCCGCTCGCGACGGTACGCGGCCTGCCGTGGGTGCGTACCCACATCCGGGCGCCCCGCGACCCCGGGATGGTCCGCCGCGTCGTCGGCTCGGTCGCCGCCACCGTGGTCGTGCTGGTGGTCTTCGGGCCGCTGCTCTCGTCGGCCGACGCCGCCTTCTCCCAGGTGCTCGGCGCCCTCATCCCGGAGATCAGCGTCACCGGCGTGTTCCGGTGGCTGTTCCTCGCGGCCGTGGGCGGCCTGATCGCCGTGGCCGCGATCTACACGATCGCCGCGCCGCCGGACCTGACCGCGGTCGACCGGCCGACCACCCGCAGCCTCGGACTGGTCGAGTGGGCGCCGCCGATCGCCACCCTGGTGGCCCTGTTCGGCGGCTTCGTCGCCATTCAGTTCACCGTGCTCTTCGGCGGGCAGCGGCACGTGCTGGCGACCACCGGCCTCAGCTACGCCGAGTACGCCCGCAGCGGCTTCTGGCAACTGGTCGTGGTGACCGTGCTGGCGCTGGCGGTGCTCGGTGGCGTGACCCGGTGGGCCCGTCGGGACCGCCCCCTCGACCGCCTGCTGCTGCGGATCCTGCTCGGCCTGCTCAGCGCGCTGACCGTGGTCATCGTGGTGTCGGCGTTGGCGCGGATGTACACGTACCAGAAGGTCTACAGCTTCACCGGCGAGCGGATCTTCGTGATGGCCTTCGAGCTGCTGCTCGGCACCGTCTTCCTGATGATCCTGGTGGCCGGCGTACGCTGGCGTGGCAACTGGATCCCGCGGCTGACCGCGGCGCTCGCGGTGGTGATGCTGCTGAGCCTGGCGGCGCTCAACCCGGAGGACTACGCGGCCCGCCGCAACGTCACCCGGTACGCCGAGACCGGCCGGATCGACGCCTGGTACCTGCGGGCGCTCTCCGCCGACGCCACGCCCGCCCTGGCCAGCCTGCCGGACCCGGTACGCCGGTGCACGCTCAGCTGGATCGCCGACGACCTGGCCGAGCCGGACCCCTGGTACGCCTGGAACCTGGGGCGGGAGCGGGCCCGCACGGTGCTCGACCGGCTGGGCCCCGCCGCGATCGGCAACCAGCGTGACTGCCGCCGCGCCGACCAGTTCGACCTGCCGAAGACCCGATCACGCTGACGGGCGACCACCCCGGCCCGGCACTCCGCCGGGGCGGGGTGGTCGGTCGTCCCTGATCGGGGACCGAGTTCCCATTGCGGCTCGATAAAAAGCCCCGTCGGCTATTGACCTTTCTCTCGCTGTCTCCGCCGAACGTCTCACGTTTCGCAGCTGCCCGATTACTTGCTGCCCCTTGCGGGCATTGGGCACCATGTTGGTTGCCGGGTGCCGCTGTCCGATATGGAGCTTCCGTGGCCGTACGCGTTTTCATTGAGGGTTCCGACAGCGTTTCCGCAGCCGACGATCTCGTCAGCTCCGACGGCATTGTCGGGCAGGTGGAAGTCCGCCACCGCGACTCCGGGGTGAAGGATCCCAACCTCATCGTGGGGGCGCTGGTCACCATCTCGCAGGTCATCGCGGGCGCCCTGGCCACCGCGGACATCATCCTGCGCTGGCGCGACCTGTACCGCGAGCGCAACGGCCGGGACCTGGCCGGCAGTGTCTACCAGGGAAACGCCGGCTATCCGCTGGCGACGGTCACGATCCACCAACTCGTCGTCATCTTTCAGGGAAACCCGGGTGAAGCGGTGGAACAGCCACCGGCTACCGATCGCCCGACCACCGACGAATAATGGACGCGGTGCACCTTCGGCTGGACCGCCGCAACGGCACCGGCGGCCTGCGGGCGCGGTGGGCAGATGGGCACCGGGACGTCTCGTCGGACCAGCTCGGGGAGATCATCAGCGCGGTCGTCGGGTACGACAGGGACGACCTCCACTCGGCTGACGAACGGCAGGCGCACCTGGTGGCCCTGGGCCGGAGGCTCTTCACGCTCATCGGCCTGGATCAGATCACCGCGGCTGTCGACGGACCGGCGTCCGGCGGGGAACCGATCGTGCTGGCGATCGAGGCGGCGAGCGGCATTCCCGACCTGCCCTGGGAGTTGCTGCACGACGGCGTCGACTTCCTCGCTGTCCGGCAGCGACCGATGGTGCCCATCCGGGTGCTCCCCGGCGACCGGGACAGCACGCCACCCCGGCATCGCGAGCTGCGGGTGCTGTTCATGGCCTGCTCCCCCGACGAGACCTCGTACGAACTCGATCCCGACGCCGAGGCCGGCCTGATCGAGACCACGTCGACGCTGCACCGGCTGCCGCTGACCTTCGACATCGAGCCGACCGGCTGCCTGGACGACCTGCGCGAGCGGCACCAGGCCCAATCGTCCGGTTACTACGACGTGATACACCTGACCGGGCACGCACAGTGGGACAGCACCGGGCGGCCGGTCTTCGTCACCGAGACCCCCTTCGGCAGCGCCTTCCTGGCCGACGCCGAGGCCCTGACGGGCGCGCTGCGGGAGGCGAACTCCCGGGTGCTGTTCCTGTCCGGTTGCCACACCGCCCGCCGCAGCGTCGCCGGCCAGGAGGCGTCGCTCGCCGAACAACTGGTCGCCCAGGTGGCACCCGCGGTGATCGGCTGGGGCCACACGGTCGAGGACAGCGGCGCCACCCAGGCAACCGCCGAGATCTATCTGTCACTGATGGCGGGCCACACCCTGACGTACGCCATGTCGCGCGCCTACCGCCTGCTTCATGACAGCCGCCACCGGCACTGGCATCGGTTGCGCCTTTTCGCGCGCGGCGGGCCGCCGACGGCGCTGGTGGAGCCGGCCGACGCGAGCCGGGACGTGATCGAGGTGGGTACCGCGGCCGCACCCACCACCCGATGGGGGCTGACCAGGGTCGACCCGCGAGGTTTCGTGGATCGGCACGCGGAGCTCAAGGCGCTCTGGCACAGCCTCAACGCGCGCCACCACCGGCCGAGCCGGGGCGCACTCCTGCACGGACTCGGCGGGATCGGCAAGACCACGCTGGCGTCCCGATGCCTTGCGCTGCTTCCGGCGAGCACCACGTTCGTCTGCGTGAACACCGAGCTCGACCGGTCCACGCTGATGACGGCGATGCGGCACGACCCGCATCTGGCCAACCGGCTGGGCACCATCCGCGCCGACCACGACCTGACCGAACTGCTCACCGCCGTTCTGGCGCAGACGGACCAGCCGGTGGTGTTCGTCTTCGACCAGTTCGAACGCAACGAGGCGGACAAGACCGGTCACACACCGCCCACCGAGGCGGCCGCCGCGACGCTGGGCGCGGTGTTGGAGGCGGTGTCCAGAGTAGACAAGCCGCACCGGGTGCTGGTGACCAGCAGACATCCTCCGCTGGTGCCCGGCATCGACGCGCTGACCGACATCCCGCTCACCTCGCTGAGCCAGGTGCATCTGCGCCGGAAGATCTCAAGGCTCGACAACGGCGCCTATCCGCTCGACGACGCCACCGTACAGATCATTCTGGAGATCGCGGGCGAGAACACCCGGATGGTCGACGAGTTGTGCAGCATCGCCATCGCGGATCCCACCCTGCGCGGCGACCAGCTCCGACTGCGCCTGCACGGCCGGCGGGAGACCTACTACCAGGACGACCTGGTCGTGGGCCAGCTGATCGGCCGACAGCAGCCGCAGGACGCGCTGCTGATGCAACGCATCTCGCCGCTGCGCCTGCCGGTGGGGGTCGGCGTGGTGGCCCGGCTGCTGCGCGACGAACAACCGGGCAGGCCGGTGCCGCCCGAGGCACTGGCCGACGCCGCGGACCGGGCGGCCCGGCTGGCTCGCCTGCACCTGCTGGACCAGGCGACCACCGGCGACCAGCCGGTCTACTGGCTGCCGCCCGTGCTCGAGCCCCGGGTGCGCGGCGGCGACCCGGTGTCGGCCAGTTCCCGCGCCGCTCGGGCCCTGGCCGCCGAGCTCGGTGACTTCGACAACGTGCTCGACCCGGCCAGACTCGACTTGCTGGCGCTGACCGAGCTGATGCGTCTCGCCATACACGGTCAGGAGGAAACGCTGGTCGTCCGCTCCGCGCTGACGCTGGCGGGGGCCGCCGCCTGGAACTCGCACTTCTCCGCAGCCGCGGACACCTGCCGCGAGGCGATCACGGCGACCGCGAACGCCCTGCTCCACGCGGAGCTGGGCAACGCCCTGCAGGAAAAGGGCGAGGCTCGGGACGCCCAGCACCACTTCCACCAGTCCCGCAGCGGGCTAAGTGCGCTTGCCACCAAGGAGCGGGCACGGACGTTGGCGCGGCTCGGTTTCTGGCGGCGCCTCTACGATCCGCAGGGGGCCGACCAGGACGAGGACGAGGCCCTGGCACTGGCGCGTACCTGCGGAGATGCCTGGACCGAAGCAAACTGCCTGCGAACCATCGCGTGCAGTCGGGCCGTCACCGACCCGGCCGGGGCGTTGGCCAACTTCGCCGCCGCCGAACGGATCGCCGCCCGGCTGGTCGGCGGCGAACAGCTCGTGGCGCTGATCGCCATGGACCGGGCCACCTTTCTCTACCCGGCGCTGGACCGGGCCGTCGAGGCCCGTGACGACCTGTTGAAGCTGCACGACTTCTACGCCGGACGCGGTCTGATCATGCATCAGGCCGCCGTACTGCAACGGCTCTCGGCCACCTACCTACAGCTCAACGAGCTTGCCGCCGCGGCCCAGGCGGCGCAGCGGGCCATCTCCATGACCCAACGCGTCGGATGGGTCCGCGGCGAGTACGACGCGGTGATCCAGCGGGCGATGGTCGAGGCGCGGCTGGCCAGCGAGCGCGCCGGCCACCAGCAGGGACGGGTGAACCTGGCCGAGAGCCTGCTCAAACAGGCCGAGGAATTCGCCGACAAGGTCGGCTGGCCGCAGTTGCAGCGCAACGCGCTGCTGCGGTGGCTGGACTTCTACCGGGTCCAGGGGCGAATCGAGGAGCAGCGGCAGCTACGCGAACGGCTCGACGCCCTGCAGGGTGACCTCGCCGAGACGGTGCTGGAGCGGATCGACCGGCTCACCGTCGACGCGGAGATGTCGGTCGACGCAGGGGACGTCTCGGCGGCCAAGACCCAGTCCGAGACGGTACTGGGCCTGATCGGCGGCAACCCGGCCCCGCTGTACGAGGCACGCGCGCGCTGGGTGCTGGCTCGGATGGCGGACGACCGGGAGGCGCCGCCGGACGAGTGCGAGCAGAACCTGCTTCGGCTCGAGCAGCTCTACACCAGCCTGAACGGGACGCGGCTGCCGCAGGTTCGGGTCTGGCTGGGCCGCAGCCAGCTGCGAGCCGAGCGGCCGGACGACGCGCGCGACCACCTGCTCGCCGCGATCGGGCAGATCCAGCAGGAAGGCGGCGACGAGAGCCTGCTCGCGCGGGCCCACGAGATCCTCAGCACCGTACCCGGGGCACCGGCCACGGAGCGGCTGGCCAACCTGTTG
>NZ_JBFBAO010000052.1:0-26474 GCF_040682255.1 Micromonospora sp. NPDC051296
GCCGCCGCCCTCGCCGCCCTCGCCACGGTCGGGGCCGCGACCGCCGCGGTCGCCCCCACGGTCGCGGTCGCCCCGGTCGCGCGGGCCGCGGTCGCCGCGGTCGCGGCCGGCCGGACGCTCTTCGCCGGCCTCACCCTCGGCGGGCGCCTCGGCACCCTCGGGACGGACCTTGTCCAGGTAGATCTTGCCGCGCTGGTCGATGTCCGCGATCTCGACCTCGACCTTGTCGCCGACGTTGAGGAAGTCCTCGACCTTCTCGACCCGCTTGCCGTCGCCCACCTTGGAGATGTGCAGCAGGCCGTCCCGGCCCGGCAGCAGCGAGACGAACGCGCCGAACGGCGCGGTCTTGACCACGGTGCCCAGGAAGCGGTCGCCGAGCTTGGGCAGGGTCGGGTTGGCGATCGCGTTGATCCGCTCGACCGCGGCCTGCGCCGACGGACCGTTGGTGGCGCCGACGTAGATCGTGCCGTCGTCCTCGATGGAGATCTCGGCGCCGGTCTCGTCCTGGATGGCGTTGATGGTCTGGCCCTTCGGGCCGATCACCATGCCGATCTTGTCGACCGGGATCTTCACGGTGGTGACCCGCGGCGCGTAGTCGGACATCTCGGCCGGTGCCTCGATCGCCCGCTGCATCACGTCGAGGATGGTCTGCCGGGCCTCGTGGGCCTGCTGGAGCGCGGCGGCCAGCACGTCGGACGGGATGCCGTCGAGCTTGGTGTCGAGCTGGAGCGCGGTGACGAAGTCACGGGTGCCGGCGACCTTGAAGTCCATGTCGCCGAACGCGTCCTCGGCACCGAGGATGTCGGTCAGCGTCACGTACTGGGTCTTGCCGTCGACCTCGTCGGAGATGAGGCCCATGGCGATGCCGGCCACCGGCGCCTTCAGCGGCACACCGGCGCTGAGCAGGCCCAGCGTCGAGGCGCAGACCGAACCCATCGAGGTGGAGCCGTTGGAGCCGAGCGCCTCGGAGACCTGCCGGATGGCGTACGGGAACTCCTCGCGCGAGGGCAGCACCGGGATCAGCGCCCGCTCCGCGAGGGCACCGTGGCCGATCTCCCGGCGCTTCGGCGAGCCGACCCGGCCGGTCTCACCGGTCGAGTACGGCGGGAAGTTGTAGTTGTGCATGTAGCGCTTGGACTTCTCCGGGGAGAGGGTGTCCAGCGCCTGCTCCATGCGCAGCATGTTGAGCGTGGTGACGCCGAGGATCTGGGTCTCGCCGCGCTCGAACAGCGCCGAGCCGTGCACCCGGGGCAGCACGCCGACCTCGGCGGTCAACGGGCGGATGTCGCGCGGGCCGCGGCCGTCGATGCGGACCTGCTCGCGGAGCACCCGGCTGCGCACCTCGGACTTGGTCAGCGAACGGAAGGCGGCGGAGAGCTCCTTCTCCCGGCCCTCGAAGCGCGGGCCGAGCTCCTCCAGCACGCGGGCCTTGACCGCGTCCAGGGCCTCCTCGCGGACCGCCTTGCCGGCGATCTGCAGGGCCTCGGCGACGTCGGCGCGGGCCAGCTCGGCGACCGCGTCGTACGCGTCGTCCTGGTAGTCCAGGAAGACCGGGAACTCGGCGACCGGCTTGGCGGCCACCTCGGCCAGCTCGCTCTGCGCCCGGCACAGCTCACGGATGGCCGGCTTGGCGGCCTCCAGGCCGCTGGCCACGACCTCCTCGGTCGGCGCGGTGGCGCCGGCGGCGACCAGGGCGACGGTGTGGTCGGTGGCCTCGGCCTCGACCATCATGATCGCGACGTCACCGTCGGGCAGGGCCCGGCCGGCCACGACCATGTCGAAGGTGGCCCGAGCCAGTTCCTCGTAGGTCGGGAAGGCGACCCACTGGCCGTCGACGTGGGCCATCCGGGTGGCCCCGATCGGGCCGGAGAACGGCAGGCCGGAGAGCTTGGTCGACATCGAGGCGGCGTTGATCGCCACCACGTCGTACGGGTGCTGCGGGTCGAGCGCGAGGACGGTCTCGACGACCTGGACCTCGTTGCGCAGGCCCTTGACGAACGACGGGCGCAGCGGCCGGTCGATCAGGCGGCAGGTGAGGATCGCGTCCTCACTGGGCCGGCCCTCGCGGCGGAAGAACGAGCCGGGGATGCGGCCCGCGGCGTACATCCGCTCCTCGACGTCGACGGTCAGCGGGAAGAAGTCGAACTGCTCCTTCGGCTGCTTGCCGGCGGTGGTGGCGGAGAGGACGACCGTCTCGCCCAGCTGGGCGGTGACGGAGCCGGCGGCCTGCCGGGCCAGCCGGCCGGTGGAGAAGGTGATCTCACGGGTGCCGAACGACCCGTTGTCGATCACGGCGGTCCGGGATTCGGTGCCGAGTTTGGTCTCGGTCATGGTGCTGACGTGCTCCTTCGCATCGGGGGCCACGACGCGGGAGCTGTACGGACGGCCGGTCTTCGATCGAAGCGCCCGGGACCGCCGGCGCGATGCCGGGGCTGTCCGGAGGCCACTACCGGAGACCGGTACGCCGACGGCTCCCTGTCTGGGTGGTCGCGGCCCGTGTCTCGGGCGGTACGCCGACGGGGGAGTGGCCCGCTGGCCACTCCCCCGTCACGTCACCGGCGCAGACCGAGTCGCTCGATGAGCGACCGGTAGCGGTTGATGTCCTTCTTCTGGACGTAGTTGAGCAACCGACGGCGGCGGCCGACCAGCAGCAGCAGCCCGCGGCGGCTGTGGTGGTCGTGCTTGTGCACCTTCAGGTGCTCGGTGAGGTCGGCGATCCGCTTGGTGAGGACCGCGACCTGCACCTCAGGCGAACCGGTGTCGCCCTCGACGGTCGCGTACTCCTCGCGGATCTTGGCCTTGGCCTGCTGGTCGAGCGCCATGTTCTCCCTGTTCCAGTGGGTTGATTCGATGCTGGTCCGTCGGGCCGGGCTCAGGCACCGGTGACGGACGGTCCTCGCACCCGCGGCGTCGAGCAGGCATGCGAGGCCCCACGTCGGTCAGCCGACGTCTCCCCCACGGTACACCACCCGTCCGATTCATTCGGACAAGGCCCGTCAGGCCAGCGCCCGGCGGGTCTGCGCCACGTCCTCGGTGATCTGCGCCACCAGCGGCTCGATCGAGTCGAACCGGACCTGCCCGCGCAGGTGCGCCACGAAGTCCAGGGCGAGCCGCTCACCGTACAGATCGCCGTCGAAGTCCAGGACGTACGCCTCGACCCGACGCTCCCGGCCGGAGAAAGTCGGGTTCGTGCCGATCGACACGGCCGCAGCGAGGGGCTGCCGCTGCCCCCGGCGGACCATCCAGGCGGCGTAGATGCCGTCGGCGGGGACCGCTGCGTACCGGTGGCAGAGCAGGTTAGCCGTCGGGAAGCCCAGTTCACGGCCGCGCTGGTCACCCCGGACGACCACGCCCTCCAGCCGGTGCGGGCGGCCCAACGCGGCGGCTGCCGCGCGTACGTCACCGGCGTCGACGCAGGAGCGGATGTACGTGGAGGAGAAGACGGTGCCGGCCTCGGCCACCAGCGGGGCACCCTCCACGGCGAAGCCGAAGGTGCGGCCGAGCCGCTCCAGCAGCGCCACGTCCCCGGCCGCCCGGTGTCCGAACCGGAAGTTGTCGCCCACCACCACCAGCGCGGCGTGCAGGTGCTCGACCAGGACGTCGTGCACGAACGCCTCGGCGGGCAGCCGGGAGAACTCGGGGGTGAACGGCACCACGCAGAGCACGTCCACCCCGAGCGCCTCGATCAACTCCGCCTTACGGGCCGGCTCGGTGAGCACCGCGGGGTGGGAGCCGGGACGGACCACCTCGGCCGGGTGCGGGTCGAAGGTGACCACCACCGACTGCACGCCCAGCTCGCGGGCGCGGGCCACGGCGTGCCCGATCGTCGCCTGGTGCCCCTTGTGCACGCCGTCGAAGACGCCGATGGTGACGACGGACCGTCCCCAGCCACCGGGCGCCGCGTCGTACCCCCGCCACCGCTGCATGCTGCTCCTCCGCTGTGTTCCCGCTCTCCCGGCGGCGGCCGGCCGTCCGGCGCCCGACGTCAGGCCGGGGCCAGCACGATCTCCGCGCGGGCCCGGCCGGCCCGCTCGCTGACGATAGCGATCAGCCCGCCGGCCGGATCGAAGACCGCGTACGGCCCGGCGAGGCCGACCGCGTCGAGCGGCCCGCCGTGGGACAGCACCTTCGCCTCGTCGGCGGTGGCGTCACGGCGCGGGAAGAACCGGTCGGCCGCAGCCGCGAGCGGCAGGTCGACCACCTCGGGCGCGCGCCGCTCCAACTCATCGAGGGTGGCGGCCTCGGCCAGGGTGAAGCCGCCCACGGCGGTACGCCGCAGCGCGGTCAGGTGCCCGCCGACCCCCAGCGCCAGGCCCGCGTCGCGGGCGATCGCCCGGATGTACGTGCCGGTGGAACAGGCCACGTCTACGTCGACGTCCACCACGTCGGGCTGCTCGCGCCGGATCGCCAGCACGTCCAGCCGGGACACGGTGACCCGCCGGGCCGGCAGCTCGACGCTCTCCCCTTCACGCACCCGCTTGTAGGCCCGCTGCCCGTCGATCTTGATGGCGCTCACCGCGCTCGGCACCTGGTCGATCTCTCCGGTCAGCGCGGCCAACGCCGCCCGGATCGCCTCGTCGGTGAGCATGCCGGCGGGCGTGGAGGCGATCACGTCGCCCTCCGCGTCGTCGGTGACGGTGGCCTGGCCGAGCCGGATCGTGGCGGTGTAGCTCTTGTCCGCGCCGATCACGTACGTCAGCAGCCGGGTGGCCCGGCCCACGCCGATCACCAGCACCCCGGTGGCCATCGGGTCGAGCGTGCCGCCGTGGCCGACCCGGCGGGTCCGCGCGAGCCGGCGAATCCGCGCCACGACGTCGTGCGACGTCATGCCGCCGGACTTGTCCACCACGATCAGACCGTCTGTGCTCACGACGTGCAAGCCTGCCAGACCCGTCCCGGCGGCCGGGCGGCCGGGCACCGGACGCCGGGCGCGAAAACGGATGTACGGCGCGGTAGCGCCCTGCCACGATGAGCCCATCGGCGTCGGTGGACGCCCATGCTCGCGCACCACGGGGAGAACGAGATGACGACCAACGACCAACCCGCGCGTACCCGACGGCCAACGGAGCCAGGCCTCCGCACGCCCGACCCGCGGCCCACGTTGCCCGACTGGATGCTCGACCCACCCCCGGCCCGGCGCACCCTGGGCACCCGGCTGGCCGACGGCCTTGCCGCCCTGCCCGGCGCCGGGTGGCTGCGGCACCGCTGGTGGGCCTGGCAGCGGCGGCAGCGCCTCTACCAGCGCTTTCCGAACACCGTCAAGGTCGCCGCCATGCTGATCTCCTTCGTGGTGATCCTGGTCATGGTGATGTTGGCCTACGGTCTCTACGGCCAGGTCTGATCAAGCGGCGGCACCGGCACGAGGCTCGGTCCGCACCGCACCGGTGACCGCCCAGGCGCCGGAACGCAGCCGCAGCAGCAGGGCCACCAGGCGGATCACGATGAACAGCATCAGGCCGGCCCAGATGCCGCCGAGGCCGAGGTCGAAGGCGTGGGCGAGCCAGATCGCCGGCAGGAATCCGCCCAGCGCACCGACCACCGTCAGGTTGCGCAGGTAACGGATGTCACCCGCACCGATCAGCACGCCGTCGAGGGCGAACACCACCCCGGCCAGGGGCAGCATCGCGACAAACCAGGGCCAGGCGACCAATGCCTGCTCGCGTACCGCCGAGTCGGAGCTGAACCAGGTCGGCACGACGCCGGCACCGGCCGCCGCCAGCAGGGCGAACGCCGTGCCGCAGACCGCGCCGAGCCGGCCGATCCGCCGGGCCAGCGCGCGGGCCCCCGCGCCGTCGTCGGCGCCGAGCGCGGCCCCGACCAGCGCCTGCGCGGCGATGGCCAGCGCGTCGAGCACCAGCGCCGCGAAGAACCAGAGCTGCACGGCGATCTGGTGCGCGCCGACGGCGGCAGCGCCGAACCGTGCGGCGACCGCCGTGGCGGACAGGAAGCTGGCCTGGAAGGCCACCCCCCGGATGAGCAGGTCGCGGCTGAGCACCAGTTGCTGGCGGATGACCCGCGGGCGCGGGCGCAGCGCCACCCGTTCGGCCACCAGGGCGGCGGCGAACAGGGCACCGGAGAGGGTCTGCGCGATCACGTTCGCCACCGCCGAACCGATCAGTCCCATGCCCACCGGGTAGACCAGCACCGGGCACAGCACCGCGGACAGCAGGTTGGGGCCGACCACGAAGGCCAACGGTCGGCGGGTGTCCTGCACGCCGCGCAACCAGCCGTTGCCGGCGGCGGCGAGCAGCAGCCCGGGAGCGCCGAACGCGGCCATCCGCAGCCACTCGGCGGCGGCGACTCCGACCTCACCACCCCCGGCGAGGGCACCGGCCAGCGCGCCGCCACCGAACTGCATGCCGATGACGACCAGCACCCCCACGCCGAGGGCCAGCCAGGATGCCTGTACGCCCTCGGCCACCGCGGCGGCCCGGTCCCCGGCACCGAAGCGGCGGGCCGCCCGGCCGGTCGTGCCGTACGCGACCACGGTGCCCAACCAGGCGGTGAGGGTCATCACCGTGCCGCCGACCGCCACGGCGGCCAGCGGAACCCGGCCCAGATGGCCGACGACCGCGGTGTCGACGAGTACGTAGAGCGGCTCGGCGGCGAGGACCACGAGGGCCGGCAGGGCGAGCGCGGCGATCCGGCGCGGCGAGGCGACCCGGTCGGTGGTGCTGGTGGGCTGGCTCATCGCCGCCGATCGTGGCACGCGATGAGTAAGGGGAGCAAGCTGATGTGCTACTTACCCGCCCAGGGTGCTGTTCGCAGCGGCGGGCGGGCGGTGACGCCGTACGCGGGACGGCTCGGCGTCACCGCCGGTCGCGTACGGTCACTGACGGGTGTCCATGGAGGTCTGCAGGGCGCGGCGGGCCTGCTCACGGGCCTCGTCGGTGGTCTCGGGCTTGGGCTTGGCGGGCATGGTGGACCCCTTCCAGGGCGCGCGCCGCCAGGCGCGACGGCGCGTCACGGGCGTTGTTACGGGGCACCCGGCACCTCCTCCGGGGTCACCGGAGCGGTGGCTGGGCGGCGTGGTGGCCCGGGGTCGGTCGACCCTGGAGGGAAGCGGCGCCGGGTATGGCTCCGCCTTCCCTGACCTGCGCCGAAGCGGCGCCGACCGTTTCCCAAGTTATCGTTCAGGTCCACATGGTGCGCGCTGTTCCCGCCATCTGGACGGGTCGGGTCCCCGTCACCGAGCCAGGAAGTGCCAGCCGACCCACCACCAGAAGCCGAACAACCCGATCCGGCCGACCGGGACCGGGCCCACCTCGTAACGCATCACGTAGGCGCAGACCTCGCCGAGGGTCGGTATCCGCGACCCCTCGCGCCGGGCCAGCCACTCGATCAGACCGAACAGCGCCAGCCCGACCAGGAATCCACCGATCGCCAGTGCCCGCATCATCGCCGCACCAGCCCCCAGAACGCCGACAGCCACACCAACCAGCCGGCGGAGCGGACCAGGCGATCCTCCAGCAGCGGATCGGCCAGCAGGGAGAAGGTGGGGAAGTCCTCGCCGGCCGCCGCGACGAAGGTGACCCCCTCGAAGACCCCGAAGACCACCACCGGCAGGGTCCACCAGATGGCACCCGAACTCAGCCGCTGCGGCGCCGCATGGCCCTGCACCCGTCTGGTCAGACCCAGCCAGATCAGCACCCCGCCGGTGCCGAAGACGTACAGGTTGGCCTCCGTCGAGAAGGACGGGAAGCGACCGCCGACCAGCGAAAGGGCGACGAGCACCGGTACGCAGACAACCGGACGCTCCCAGGTGCGAGGGGCCTCGACGGTGAGATCGTGGGGCTGCTCCATCATCCGATTCTCCCCGCCCTGTCCAGGCCGCCGGAAGGTCGACACCCCCGGAGACGCCCCGGAAATGACCCCTACCCCTGCTGGTCGACGCCGCCCTTCGCGGCGGGTGCGGCCAGCTCGGCCCGGATCCGGTCGACCACCTCGTCGACCGTGCCCCGGCCGGTGAAGCCGGCGGCGAGCCGGTGCCCACCGCCGCCCAGCGCGACCGCCACCCGGCTGACGTCCACCGCGCCCTTGCTACGCAGCGACACCGCCCAGTCGACCGGCCCGGTCTGCTTGATCACACAACTCACGTCGGCCTCGGCGGTGCACCGGACCGGATCGATCAGGGCCTCCAGCACGTACGGTCGCTGGTCGTGCCGGGCCAGATCGTCCAGGGTCGCGTACGTCCAGACCAGGCCGTGCCCGGCGGCGGCGGTCGGCTCCAGGCGGGCCCGGCCGAGCACCTCGCCGAAGAGCCGCACCGCACCGAACGGGCGGCTGTCGAAGACGCGCCGGGAGATCTCGCCCGGGCGGATCCCGGTGGCCAGCAGGCGGGCCGCCATCTCGTGCACGGCCGGCGTGGTCGCGTCGAACCGGAACGAGCCGGTGTCGGTGCTCAACGCCACATACAGGCACTCGGCGATGCCGGCGTCCAACGCGACGCCGAGCCGGGCCAGCAGCTCCTCCGCGACCACCGAGGTCGCCGCTGCGGCCGGGTCGACCAGGTTGACGTCGCCGAAGCCGCTGTTGGAGGCGTGGTGGTCGAGCACCAGCGCCGTTGCGGTGCCGGTCAACCGGTCGGCCAGCTCCCCGAGCCGCGAATCGCTCGCCGCGTCAAAGCAGATGACCAGGTCCGGCTGTGGGTCGGCATCGGTCGCCGGCACCAGCAGCTCCAGGCCGGGCAGGCCGCGGAACGGCTCGGGCACCTCCGGCGGGCCGGGGAAGGTCGCCTGCAGCCGGCGTACGCCGAGCCGGCGCAGCCCGAGCCCGAAGCCGAGCATGCTGCCCAGCGCGTCGCCGTCCGGGTTGACGTGGCAGATCAGCAGCACCCGGCCGTCGGGCGGCAGCTGGCGCACGGCCGCGACGGCGGCGGCCCAGTCGGCCTCGGTCGGGCCGGCAGCGCCGTCCGGAGCCGGGCCGTCAAGCGCCGGGCCGGCGGAATCGGCAGAGGTCGGGCCGGCCGGGATCGGCGCGGCCGGGGTCGCCTCGGTCAGGGCACCGCCGGAATGGGCGGTCACCGACGGTCCCCACCCCGGGCTTCGTCGGCGTCGCCGTCCTCGGCGTCACCCTCCTCGGCCTCCTCGACCCGGTACGGCTGGGCGTCGCCGGCGTACTCGGCCTTGGCGGCGAGGCGCTGCACCTCGGCGTCCGCGTTACGGGCCGCCGCGAGCAGGTCGTCGATGTGCTTGACCTGATCCTGCACGTCGTCCAGGACGAAGGTCAGGGTCGGCGAGTGGCGCAGCCCGAGGGCCTTGCCGACCGTGCTGCGCAGCATGCCCTTGGCGCTGTCCAGCGCGGCAGCGGTGCCCGCCTGGGCCGCCGCGTCACCGAGCACGGTGTAGAAGACCGTGGCGTCGCGCAGATCGGCGGTGATCCGGGCGTCGGTGATAGTGATCATGCCGAGCCGCGGGTCCTTGATCTGGCTCCGCACCACCGACGCGACCAGTTCACGCACCCGCTCCGCGTGCCGGCGTACCTTGGCCGGATCCGTCATCTCCGCCACCTCCACGGCGTCCCGCTACCGGCCAGGACCGGCGACGCCCACGTCACCGGAGCCCGGACCGGCCCCAACACCTCGAACCCTACCCGCGCCGCCGCGCGGGGCGGCCGGTGGCCGCCCGCCACGGTCAGTCGTCCTCGCCGTGCAGCCGGCGGCGCACCGACAGCAGTTCGATCTCCGGCCGCCCGGCCACCAGCCGCTCGCAGGAGTCGAGCACCTCGCTGGCGTGCGCCGCCTCGGCGGCCACGACCGCCACCCCTATCTCCGCTCGCCCGTGCAGGTCGAGCGCCCCCACCTCGGCGGCCGACACCTCGAAGCGGCGCAGCGCCGCCACGATCGGCCGTACGTACGATCTCTTGGCCTTGAGCGACCGGGAGTCCCCCGGCAGCAGCAGGTCGAATACTGCGGTTGCGGTGTACATCGTCTACCGACACTACCGGCAACCCGCCCCACATGATCAAGGGGTTTACGCCGACCGGCGTAAACCCCTTGACCAGTGCGTCACCGCAGGATCAGGCGCGAACCTTCTCCCGCATCTCGAAGGTCTCGATCACGTCGCCGACCTGGACGTTGTTGTAACCACCCAGGGTCAGACCGCACTCGAAGCCCTCCCGGACCTCCGTCGCGTCGTCCTTGAACCGCTTGAGCGAGCTGATGGTGAGGTTGTCCGCCACCACCGTGCCGTCGCGCAGCAGGCGCGCCTTCGCGTTGCGCCGGATGACACCCGACCGGACGATGCAACCGGAGATGTTGCCGATCTTGGACGAGCGGAACACGTCGCGGATCTCCGCGGTGCCCAGTTCGACCTCCTCGAACTCCGGCTTGAGCAGGCCCTTGAGCGCCGCCTCGATCTCCTCGATGGCCTGGTAGATGACGGTGTAGTACCGGATCTCCACGCCCTCGCGGTCGGCCATCTCGCGGACCTTGTTGGAGGCCCGCACGTTGAAGCCGATGATCGTGACCGGCTCGGACGAGGCACTCGCGAGCATGACGTTGCTCTCGGTGATCGCGCCGACGCCCCGGTCGAGGACCTTGAGCTGGACCTCCTCGGGGATGTCGAGGTTGAACAGCGCGTCCTCCAGGGCCTCCACCGAACCGGAGACATCGCCCTTGAGGATGAGGTTGAGCGACGTCTTCTCGCCCTCCTTGAGCTGCTCCATGAGCGTCTCGAGGGTGGCCCGGCCACGGGAGTTGGCGAACGCCGCCGCCCGCCGCCGCGCCTGCCGCTGCTCGGCGATCTGCCGCACCGTGCGGTCGTCCGCCGCGGCGAGGAAGGTGTCGCCCGCGCCCGGCACCGCGGTCAGACCGAGGACCATGACCGGACGCGCCGGACCGGCCTCGGTGACCTGGTTGCCGTTCTCGTCGAGCATCGCCCGGACCCGGCCGTGCGCCCCGCCGGCGACGATCGAGTCGCCCGCCCGCAGGGTGCCCTTCTGCACCAGCACCGTCGCCACCGCACCGCGGCCCTTGTCCAGGTGCGCCTCGATGGCCACACCCTGCGCCGGCCCGTCGGTCGGAGCGGTCAGCTCCAGCGACGCGTCGGCGGTGAGCAGCACCGCTTCGAGGAGGTCCTCGATGCCGATGCCGGGCTTCGCGGCCACGTTGACGAACATCGTCTCGCCGCCGTACTCCTCGGCGACCAGGCCGTACTCGGTCAGCTGCTGGCGGACCTTGTCCGGGTTGGCCTCCGGCTTGTCGACCTTGTTGACCGCGACCACGATCGGCACGTCCGCCGCCTTGGCGTGGTTGAGCGCCTCGATGGTCTGCGGCATCACGCCGTCGTCGGCCGCCACCACCAGGATCACGATGTCCGTCACCTGGGCACCACGGGCACGCATGGCGGTGAACGCCTCGTGACCCGGGGTGTCGATGAAGGTCACCGCCCGGTCCTCGCCCTCGTGCGGGACGTGGACCTGGTAGGCACCGATGTGCTGGGTGATGCCGCCGGCCTCGCCCGCCACCACGTTCGCCTTGCGGATCGCGTCGAGCAGCTTGGTCTTACCGTGGTCGACGTGACCCATGACGGTCACCACCGGCGCACGGCTGACCAGGCGGTCCTCCGCCACCTCGGCGTCGAGGTCGATGTTGAACTGCGCGAGCAGCTCGCGATCCTCGTCCTCCGGGCTGACGATCTGCACGTTGAAGCCAAGGTGCTCACCCAGCAGCAGCAGGGTGTCGTCGGAGCACGACTGGGTCGCGGTGACCATCTCGCCCAGGTTGAACATCTCCTGGACCAGCGAACCGGGGTTGGCGTTGATCTTGTCGGCGAAGTCCGACAGCGAGGCGCCACGGGAGAGCCGGACCGTCTGCCCCTGACCCCGGGGCGCGCCCGAGCTCATGGTCGGGGCCGACAGGTTGTCGAACTCCTGTCTGCGCTGCTTCTTGGACTTGCGACCACGGGTCGGCTTGCCACCCGGACGCCCGAAGGCACCCGCGGCACCGCCGCCACGGCCACGGCCACCGCCACCCGGACGCCCGCCGCCACCGGCCGGCGCACCCGGACGGAAGCCACCGCCAGCGCCGGCACCGCCGCCGCCGCCACCGGGGCCGCCGCGGTAGCCACCGCCACCGCCGGCACCGCCACCGGGACCGCCGCGGTAGCCACCGCCACCGCCGCCACCACCCGGACGACCGGCGCCCCCACCGGGACGACCGGCACCCGGGCCACCCGGACGACCGGGACGCTGGCTCGGCATCGACGCCGGGCTGGGCCGCGGCGGCATCGAAGCGGGGCTGGGCCGCGGCGGCATCGACGCCGGGCTCGGCCGGGGACCACCGGCACCGGCGGCCGGCGGCCGCTGCTGCTGGCTGCCCTGGATGCCGAACGGGTTGTTACCGGCGCCGCGCGCCGGCGGGCGACCCTGCCGGCCGCCCGGACCCGGGGTGGGCCCACCGGGGCGACCCGCGGCCGGGGAACCCGGACGGGGCGGCATGTTGCCGGGGCCGGGCCGGGGACCTGGACGGGCACCGCCGTCGGCCGGGGGCTCCCGGCGGACGTTCTCGCGCTGCTGCTGGCGGGCGGCCTGCGCGGCCTTGACCGCGGCCTCCTGCTCAGCCTTCAGCGCGGCAGCACGCGCCTCGGCGGCGGCCACCTCGATGTCATGGGCACTCGCCGGCTTGGCGACCGGGGCCGCCGGCGGCGGCGGACCGGGCACCGGGGCCTTCGGCTTTGGCCCGGGCATCGCCGGACGCCGGGGCGGCGTCGGCTTGGCGGTGATCCGGGGCTCGCCGGAGGTCGGCGGCGGGGTCGGTGACGCCGCCGGTGCCGGCGCGGCTGCCGGCGGGGCCGACGGGGCACCGGCCCCGCCGGAGGCGACGAACGCGCCACGCAGCCGTCGGGCGACGGGCGCCTCGACGGTGCTCGATGCGGACTTAACGAACTCGCCCATTTCCTTCAGCTTGGCGAGAACGGTCTTGCTTTCGACCCCGAGCTCCTTTGCAAGCTCGTGTACGCGGGCCTTGCCTGCCACTGCACTCCTCACTCCGAGGTCGTGCGGGCAGCACCCGCAGCGACCTCACTCGTGCACTTGAAGCCTGGTCATTTCTGGGACTTCATCGTGTGCTCATCTTGGTCGTCCTACCTTGCTAGCGACCCTCGCCCGGTCGGGTGACCGGACGTGGTGGTTGGCGCGTCAGGTAATCCGCGAGGGCCCCGTCATCCGGAACCCCGGCGACGCGCAGCGCCCGCCCGAAGGCCCGACGCCGCACCGCCTGCGCGAAGCAGGCCGGATCCGGGTGCATGTTCGCTCCCCGACCCGGCAGTCTGCGGGTCGGATCGGGTCGGAGGCTGAACCCAGCCTCCTCGCCGACCGCGACGATCCGCAGCAGTTCCCTGGCCGGCGCACGCCGTCGGCAACCCACACAGGTGCGCTCCGGCCGCGCGCGTCGTACCACTGCTGGAAGTCTACCCCTAGCTGCCCGAGACCGCTCCGCCCGGCTCCCGGACGTGATCGGCACCGGACCTGCCACCCGGACCAGCCTGTTCGGCGTCGGACCGGATGTCGATCCGCCAACCGGTCAGTCGGGCAGCAAGCCGGGCATTCTGCCCCTCCCGCCCGATCGCGAGCGAAAGCTGGAAGTCCGGGACCGTCACCCGGGCCGCACGGTTGGCCAGGTCGACCACCTCGACCCGGAGCGCCTTGGCCGGCGAGAGCGCGTTGCCGACGAAGTTGGCGGGATCGTCCGACCAGTCGATGATGTCGATCTTCTCACCGTGCAGCTCGCTCATCACCGCCCGCACCCGCTGCCCCATCGGGCCGATACAGGCGCCCTTGGCGTTGACGCCGGGAGCGGTGGAGCGCACCGCGATCTTCGTACGGTGACCGGCCTCACGCGCGATCGCACTGATCTCGACCGTGCCGTCGGCGATCTCCGGCACCTCCAGGGCGAAGAGCTTCTTCACCAGGTTGGGGTGCGTCCGGGACAACGTGATCTGGGGACCGCGCATTCCCTTCGCCACGTGCACCACCACGCAGCGGATCCGCTCGCCGTGGGTGTACCGCTCGCCGGGCACCTGCTCGGACTGCGGCAGCACGCCCTCCAGCTTGCCCAGGTCGACGGTGACGATGCCCTTCTCGGCCCGCGCCTCGTGCGCCTGCACCACCCCGGTCACCAGGTCGCCGTCACGACCGACGTACTCACCGAAGTGCACCTCGTCGGTGGCCTCCCGCAGCCGCTGGAGGATCACCTGCTTGGCGGTCATGGCGGCGATCCGGCCGAAGTCGTGCGGAGTGTCGTCCCACTCCCGCACCACGGCGCCCTCGGCGCTCACCTCCTGGGCGTAGACCAGGGCCACGCCGGTCTTGCGGTCGATCTCCACCCGGGCGTGCGGTTGGGCGCCCTCGGTGTGCCGGTACGCGGTCAGCAGCGCGGTCTCGATCGCCGCGAGGATCGTGTCGAACGGGATCTCCCGCTCGCGCTCGAGTGCGCGCAGCGCCGCGAGGTCGATGTTCACCTCTCCTCGTCCTCCACATCGTCATCGTCATCGTCGTCGACGTCTTCTGAATCGGGCAGCTCGTCGAGGCGGCTGAACTCGACCTGCACCCGGCCCGGACCGAGATCGGCGTAGGCCCACTCCGCGCGGTCGGCATCGGTCTCCAGCACCACGCCCTCGTCGTCGGCGGCGAGCACCCGCCCGGTGACCTGCCGGTCGCCCGCCGGTCGCTCACCCTGCTGCCCGGACGGCGCGCCCGCGCCCCGGACGGTCACCCGGACCAGCCGGCCGACATTACGCCGCCAGTGCCGGGGCAGGGTCAGCGGCCGGTCCACCCCGGGGGAGCTGACCTCCAGCTGGTACTCCCCGGCGACGATGTCACCGCCGCTCTCCTCGGCCGCGTCCAGCGCGGCGGAGACCGCCCGGGAGACGTCGGCCACCGCGTCCAGGTTGATCCCGCCGTCGGCGTCGACGATCACCCGCACCACGTGCCGGCGGCCGGCCCGGGAAACGGACAGATCCTCCAGGTCGTAGCCGGCGTCGTCGACCACCGGTGCGATCACCTCGCGCAGCCGCTCCCGGCGGGCGGCGAGGTCACCACGGGGAGCCGGACCGCCGCGCGGAGCCGGACCGCCGCGCGGAGCCGGGCCGCCGCGGGGTCGCCCCGTCGTTCTGGTGGCACGGCCACGCTGCGTCATCTCCGGACCCTTCCGCTGCTCGCCGACACGCCATGCCGGCACGCCACCGGTGCGGACGCGCCGGTGGCTGCGCAGAGCGTAACGCGCCGGCCGGAGGACGGCCCGGGCGGCGCACCGACGCCACCGCCGTACAACGGCCCCCGGGATGGTGTTGACTTGTCCGGTGGTGATGGGCAGAACGACTCGGCGGGACGGATCGTCCCCGCTTTCCCGACGCGCGGTGCTGCGGGCCGGCACACTGCTGGCGCTCGGCGGGGCGGGTGCGCCGCTGACCGGTTGTGGTCTCTTCGACCGCGACGACGAGCCCCCGGAGCCGGACCCGCACGCCCCACTGGTCGACGAGTCGCTGCGACTCGCGGCCGGGCTGCGGGCAGCCGCCACCGCTCATCCCGACCTGGCCGGCCGGCTCGTCCCGCTCGCCGAGGCGCACGAGGCGCACGCCACAGAACTCGCCCGGGTGATCGGCACCGCGACTCCGTCCGGTACCGCCGCCCCGTCCGCGTCCGCCGCGCCGCCCGCGGACCGCGCCGCCACGCTGACCGCGCTGCGGCAGGCCGAACGCGCCGGCCGGGAGACGGCGACCCAGGCGTGTGCCGCGGCGCCCGCCGAGCGGGCCGCGCTGCTCGGCTCGATCGCCGCCGCGCGGGCCACCCACCTGGAGGCGCTCCGATGAACGGGCCGTTCATAAACGCGCCGACCAGCCCGGAGGACGCCATCGCCGGGGCGCTGACCGCCGAGTACGCCGCCATCTGGGCCTACGGCCCGATCGGGGTACGCCTCGACGGCGCCGAACGCAAGGCCGCCGTCGAGGCCGAGGCCGCGCACCGGGGTCGACGCGACGGCCTGGTGGTCCAGCTGAGCACCGGCGGCGGCACCGTGCCACCGGACCGGGCCGGCTACGCCCTGCCGTTCCCGGTGACCGACCGGGCCAGCGCGCTGCGGCTGGCGGTGGAGGTGGAGGAGCGGACGGCGGCGTTCTGGCGGGCGGTGCTGCCGGCCAGCACCGGCGCCGAACGGGATCGCGCCCTGGCCGCCCTGGTCGAGTACGCGGTGCGGGCAACGCGCTGGCGGCGCAGTGCCGGGATCACCCCGCTGACCGTGCCTTTCCCGGGTCGCCCCGGCTGAACCCCGCCCGACGTAGCGGGGGTCACGCCCGCACCGGTTGCGGACGGCATACCAGGTATGCATACTCCGGTCCATGTCCATCCGCCACGGCCTGCTCGCCCTGCTCGAACGCGGCCAGATGTACGGCTACCAGTTGCGGGCCGCGTTCGAGGAGTCGACCGGCTCGACCTGGCCGCTGAACATCGGGCAGGTGTACACCACGCTGTCGCGGCTGGAGCGGGACGGGCTGGTGCGGCCGTTGCCGGAGAGCGAGGCCGGCCAGCGGCCGTACGAGATCACCGACGCCGGGCGGGCGGACCTGGCCCTGTGGTTCGCCACCCCGATCAGCCGGACCGACCGCCCCCGCGACGAACTGGCGATCAAGCTGGCACTGGCGTTGACCACACCCGGGGTGGACGTCCGCGCGGTGGTGCAGACCCAGCGCACCGCCACCATGCGCGCGTTGCAGGAGTTGACCCGGTTGAAGTACGCCAGCGACCGACCCGAGGACCTGCCGTGGCGACTGGTGCTGGACGCGATGGTGTTCCAGGCCGAGGCGGAAGTGCGCTGGCTGGACCATTGCGAGACCAGCCTGGTGCGGCACCGCCCCCCGGTCTCCGGCCCGTCGCCCATCCCTGGGGCGGTGGGCCGCAGCGGTGAGGAGGCACGACGGTGAGTTCGGTCAGCGGGCCGGCGCCGGCCACTCCGGACCACGGCGCCCCGCCCCCTGCGGACGTCGGCGGCGCCTCCGGGCTGCCCGGCTTCCCCGCCGAGTCCATCCTCGACCTGCGTGACGTGCACCGCACCCACGGCACCGGCCCGGCCGCGGTGCACGCCCTGCGCGGAGTGAGCCTGGTCGTCCGCCCCGGCGAGTTGGTCGCCGTGATGGGCCCCTCCGGCTCCGGCAAGTCCACCCTGCTCACCCTCGCCGGTGGGCTGGACAGCCCGACCGCCGGCGAGGTGCACGTCGAGGGGCAGCCGCTGCACGCGCTCGATCGCCGCGGTCTGGCCCGGCTGCGTCGCCGACGGATCGGCTACATCTTCCAGAACCTCAACCTCATCGGCGGGCTGACCGCGGCGGAGAACGTCGCACTCCCCCTCGAACTCGACGGGTCGGGCGTCCGCCGGGCCCGCCGGCTCGCGCAGGCGGCGCTGACCGAGGTGGGACTGTCGGAGCTCGGCGACCGGTTCCCGGACCAGCTCTCCGGCGGCCAGCAGCAGCGCGTCGCAATCGCCCGGGCGCTGGTCGGCGAGCGTCGCCTGGTGCTGGCCGACGAGCCGACCGGGGCGCTGGACTCGCAGACCGGCGAGGCGGTGCTGCGCCTGCTGCGCCGCCGGGTCGACGCGGGGGCGGCCGGGGTGCTGGTCACCCACGAGGCGCGACACGCCGCCTGGGCGGACCGGGTGGTGTTCCTGCGCGACGGTGTGACGGTCGACTCGACCGCCCCCCTGGTGGGCGTCGAGACGCTGCTCGCCGGCAGCGGCCGGTGACCGGCAAGCCGCACCAGCCACTCCGCAGGGCGCGACTGGCCGAGGCGGTCGGGTCGTGGCGGGCCGCACTGCGGATCGCCCGCCGGGAGGCGAGGCGGGCCCGCGCGCGCACCGCCCTGGTGCTGGCGATGATCATCCTGCCGGTGCTGGCCCTCACCTTCATCGCGGCCAGCGTCGACATGGCGCAGCTGACCACGGCGGAGCAGATGGACCGCCGGCTCGGGACCGCCGACGCGGAACTGCGGGTGGTCTCCACCGGCCCGGTGGCGCAGAGCCCCATCGGGGACAGCTGGGCATCCTCGGCCGACAGCGAGTCGGGGCCCGGGCCGGTCGCCACGGACGACGTCGCCGCGCTGCTCCCGGCCGGCAGCCAGGTCCTCCCGGTACGCCGCTGGCTGCCCTTCACCGTCCGGGACGGGGACCGAATCCGGGACGACATCTCCGCCACCGCGGTCGACCTCACCGACCCGCTCGGGCGCGGGCTCGTCCGGGTCCACGCCGGCCGGGTACCGGCCGTGGCCGACGAGATCGCGGTGAACCTGGCCGCCCGGCGCACCCTTCGGGTCGGCCTGGGCGATTCGATCACCGCCGGGGACGGCGGGCGTACCTGGACGGTCGTCGGGGTGGTCGAACTGCCCGAGCAGCTGACCCCGATGGTCATCCTGCATCCTGCCGAGGCGCCGCCGCCGGAGCCGTACACCGAGGCAGTGTTCCTGGCCGACCTGCCCGGGCCGGTCACCGACGACATCTTCCGCCAGCTCAACCGGAACGGTGTGGTGGTCGCCGCCCGGGTGCCCGCGCCGCCGACGTGGCTCGGCGCCATCTACGAGTCGCCACCCGCCACGCTGGAGGTGGAGGAGATCGGCACCGGGGCGCTGGTCGGGGGGCTCGGCCTGCTGGAGGTGGTGCTGCTCGTCGGCCCGGCCTTCGCCGTCGGCGTACGGCGCCGACGGCGGGACCTCGCGCTGGTCGCAGTGGCCGGTGGCGACGCCACCCAACTGCGCCGGGTCGTGCTCGCCGACGGCGTGGTGCTGGGCTGCCTCGGTGCCGCGACGGGCGTCGCGCTCGGCGTGGTGGCGGCGTTCGCCGGGCGGCCGCTGGTCGAGGAGTTCGTCTTCCAGCACCGATTCGGCGGGTACCGCGTATGGCCGGCGGCGCTCTGCGTGATCGCGCTGGTCGCGGTGCTGGCCGGGGTGCTGGCCGCCCTGGCGCCGGCCTGGACGGCCGCCCGGCAGGACGTGGTGGCCGGGCTCGCCGGCCGGCGGACGCCACCGGCGCACAGCCGCCGCTGGCTGACCATCGGCGTGCTGCTGGCCGCCGGTGGGGCCGGCGTGGCCGCGCTCGGCGCGGCGGTGACCTCGCAGTCGGTCATCCTCGCCGGGCTGGTCCTGGGCGAACTCGGGCTGGTCTTCGCCACCCCCACGCTGGTCGGACTGCTGGCCCGGCTCGGCCGGTTTCTCCCGCTGGCACCGCGGATCGCGGTACGCGACGCCAGCCGCAATCGATCCTCCGCCGCCCCGGCCATCTCCGCGGTGATGGCCGCGGTCGCCGGCAGCGTCGCCCTGGGCATCTTCCTGGCCAGCGAGGACGCCCGCAACGACCAGCAGTATCAGCCCGCGATGCCGGACCACAGCGTGCTGATCACGGCCGGCGGACGGCCCGGCGAGAACACCCTGCCCACCCGCGCCGAGATCGCCGGCCCGGCCCGGGAGCACCTCGGTGCCGGCACGATCGCCCCCCTGGTCACCGCCGGATGCCGGCCGAACTTCGACACCTGCGTGATCACCGCCGCACTGCCGGCCGAGCGGGCCTGCCCATGGCGGCCGGACGAGCCGCTCAGCGCCGCCGACCAGCGCCGGGCCCGGGCCGACCACCGCTGCCAGGGCCCGGCCGACAACCACTACGACACGTACTTCCGGGTGACCGTGGACGACGGAACGGCGCTGCCGATCCTCACCGGGGCCGACCCGGCCGACGTCGCCGCCGCCACGGCCACGCTGCGGGCTGGCGGGGCGGTGGTGACCGACCCGCGCTATCTGGTGGACGGCCGGCTGGAACTCAGCATCAAGCGCAACCCCGATGAGGCGGCACGGGCCACGGACACCACCACCGTGCCCGGTCACGTGCTGAGCACGGCGGTCGGCAGGAAGTGGCTGCTGCTCTCCCCGGCCGCAGCCGATCGGCTCGATCTCGTGACCCGACAGGACGGCTGGGCGATCGAGGCCGGCGAGCCGCCGGGACGGGACCGGCAGAAGCAGGATCGGTTCATCACCGCGATCCGCCCGCTCGCCGTGGCGGTGGAGATCGAGAGCGGTGGACACTACGGTGGCAACCAGCCGCTGCTGCTGTTGCTGGCCGGGGTGTCCGCGGTGGTCACCGTGGGCGCCGCGGGCATCGCCACCGGCCTCGCCGCGGCCGAGGGACGGGCCGACCTGTCCACTCTCGCCGCGGTCGGTGCCAGCCCGGGCGTACGCCGCCTGCTGTCGCTCTGCCAGGCCGGAGTGATCGCCGTGCTCGGCTCGGCGTTGGGCATCATCGCCGGCCTCGTCTCGGCGGCGATCGTGCTCACCTTCACCAACGAGCGGTACGCCGACGGCTGGCCGATCGAACCGCCGTACCCGCTGGTGATCCCCTGGCTCACCCTCGGCGTGCTGGTCGCGGTGCCGCTGGTGGCGATGCTCGGGGCGGCGCTGTTCACCCGCTCGCGGCTACCGGTGGAACGCCGCCTGGACTGATCGGCCGGTGCCACGGCGTTGCCGAGGCGGGCAGACTGTCCGGATGTCCGCACTGGGAACCCTCACCCGCCGGGTCGGTCATCAGCGCTGGTTCGGCGCCGCCATGCGTCTGCTGGTCCCCGCCGACCGGGCCGTCGGGCGGCTGACCCGGGGACGGGTGGTCGCGCTGGGACTCGTGCCGTCCCTGATCGTCACCACCACCGGCCGAAAATCCGGCAGGCCGCGCAGCAACCCGCTGCTGTACGTACCGGACGGCGACGCGTACGTGGTGATCGGATCGAACTGGGGCCAGCCCCGGCAGCCGGCCTGGGCGCTCAACCTGCTCGCCGAACCGCGCGCCGAGGTGGACGTCGCGGGACACCGAATCCCGGTGCGCGCGCAGCTGGCCACCGGCGCCGAACGCGACCGGCTGTGGCGGTTGCTGGTCGACGAGTGGCCGGCCTACCAGACGTACGTCGAGCGGGCCGGCGACCGGGACATCCGGATCTTCCGCCTGGTGCCCGACCGGCGCGGCACCCCCGACGAGCGCGGCGGGCCGCACTAGGGTGTGCGGTGACCGGGTGGTCGCTCCCGGCGACGGTGTGGGCGGTGGCGCGATCGCGGGGTGGTCGGCGTGGACGGTGTCGAGGAGCACCGCAACGATCCACGGTGGACCGTGGCCGAACGGGTCGCCGAGGCCGTGCGGCGGCGTTTCCCGGCCGACGTGCTCGCCGTGGCCGTACACGGCCCGCTGGCCCATGGCGACGACGACGGCGGCGGAAACGGCGAGGTCGGGCTGCTGGTGGTCACCTACCGACCCGGCACGGGACCGCCCTCGGCGACCCGCCGGGTGGACGGCGTGCTGGTCGACCTGACCGTGGTCGCCGCCGAGGAGCGCCTGCACCAAGCCCGGCAGCTGACCTCGCGGTGGCCGCTGACCGCCGACCGCTACGTGACGACCCGGGCGTTGCACGACCCGACCGGGTGGCTGCACACCATGCGCGACGAGCACCTCGGCCGGCTGGCCCGGGCCCGCCCGGCGGAGTTCACCACGGCCGCCCGGACGGCCTGGTACCGGGGCAGCGCCGCACACGCCCGGGCGGCCCGGCTCGCCGAGTGGTACGAGACGGACCAGGCCCTGCTGATGCTCGGCGAGGCCCGGTTGGCCGCGGCGACGGTGAACGGCCTACTCAGCCGCACCTACTTCCGCGACCGTGGCGACGCGGTGCGCCGCACCGGCCTGGCCGGAGCCGACATGACCGAGGTCGCCGCCGTCCTGGCCCGCCAATCCGCGGAACTCACCGCCCGGGGCCGCCCCGTGGACGGCACCATCGACGACCTGCTCAACAACTGACCCCGGTCAGCCGAGACCGCCCTGGACGCCGATCAGGGTTCCGATCAGGTAGGTCGCCGCCGCGGCGGCGGCACCCAGCAGCAGCTGGCGCAGCCCGCCGGACCACCACCGGCGGTTGGTGAACCGGGAGACGATCGCACCGGCGACGAAGAGCCCGAGCCCGCCCACCGCCAGGGCCAGGGCCAGGCTGGTCGCGCCGAGCAGGTACGGCAGCAGCGGCACCAGCGCGCCGACGGAGAAGCAGAGGAACGACGAGAACGCCGCCGTCCACGGGTCGGGTCGCTCGTCCGGGTCGACGCCCAACTCCTCCTGGATGTGCATCCGCAGGGCCTGCTCCGGGTTGTGCCGGACCGCCTCGGCCACCTGGGTGGCGAGTTCCTCCGGCAGGCCCCGGGCGACCCAGTGCTGGGCCAGTTCCCGGGCCTCGGCCTCGGGGTGGCGCTCCAGCTCGCGCCGTTCCTTGGCCACCTCGGCGGCGAGCTGCTCGTTGGCCGACCGCACGCTGGTGTACTCCCCGAGCGCCATCGAGATCGCACCGGCGACCAGGCCGGCGACGCCGGTGAGCACGATGTTGTGCGGCGAGACCCCGCCGCCGCCGACGCCCGCGATGAGGGCGATGTTGGTGACCAGGCCGTCCATCGCGCCGAAGACCGCCGGGCGCAGCCAGCCGCCGGACACGTCGGCGTGGTGCGCCTCCCGCAGCGCCGCAGGGGTGTCGGTCACGGCAGCGTGAGGATCTCGTGGCCGCCCTGGGTCACCAGGACGGTGTGCTCGAACTGGGCGGTCCACTTCCGGTCCTTGGTGACCACCGTCCAGCCGTCCTCCCACAGGTCGTACTGGTAGGTGCCGAGAGTGATCATCGGCTCGATGGTGAAGGTCATGCCCGGCTCCATCACGTCGGTGGGGCGGGGGCTGTCGTAGTGCGGCACGTAGAGCCCGCTGTGGAAGGACTCGCCGATGCCGTGGCCGGTGAAGTCCCGGACCACGCCGTAGCCGAAGCGCTTTGCGTACGACTCGATGACCCGGCCGATGACGTTGATCTGCCGGCCCGGGGCGACCGCCTTGATGCCGCGCATCATCGCCTCGTGGGTCCGGTCGACCAGCAGCCGGGCCTCCTCGCTGACCCCACCGACGCAGAAGGTCGCATCCGTGTCGCCGTGCACCCCACCGATGTACGCGGTGACGTCGACGTTGATGATGTCGCCGTCGGCCAGCACGGTCGTGTCGGGGATGCCGTGGCAGATCACCTCGTTGAGGCTGGTGCAGCAGGACTTCGGGAAACCCTTGTAGCCCAGCGTCGACGGGTAGGCGTCGTTGTCGATCAGGAACTCGTGCACCACCCGGTCGATCTCGTCCGTGGTCACGCCGGGCTTGCAGTGCTCCCCGGCCAACTGCACGGCCTGGGCGGCGATCCGTCCCGCGACGCGCATCTTCTCGATGGTCTCCGCGGTCTGCACGTGTGACCCCTGCCAGGGGCGCGGTGCCTTCTTGCCGACGTACTCGGGTCGGGTGATGTGGGCGGGCACCGGCCGCCACGGAGAGAGCGTGCCAGGGGTCAGCGGCGCACGGACGGTCATGCCGCAAGCCTATCGCCGACCACTTCGTGACCCCCACCACCGCCCATGGCCGAGGGTTGTTGCCCCACCAGGACCACTGTGTCAAGGTGTCAGCGTGGATCAAGGGGGCGCACCTCCCGTCTTCTCCGCCAGCGCGGAGACCGACGGTGATCACCTCAGGGTGGTGGTCACCGGCGAGGTCGACATGGCGACCGCCGACACCATGCTCCAGACCGCGCTGCGCGAGCCGGCCACCCGGGTGACGCTCGACCTGCGCGCGGTGACCTTCTTCGACTCGGCGGCCATCCACGCGGTGGTCCGGCTCGCCGGCCACTATCCGGACGCGCTGAGGGTGCTGCCGTCCCGGCAGGTCAGCCGGGTGCTGGAGATCGCCGGCCTGGGCGAGCAGGGCTGGCTGCACCCGGCCTGACCGCCTGCTGGCTCAGGGTTGCAGCCGCCGGCGCAGGGTGACCGACGTGCCTTCCGGGGTACGGCTGACCGACATCTCCCCGAGTGCCCGGATCAGCGACAGCCCCCGGCCCCGGAAGCCCGACCCGGTCGCCTCCCGCCACCGCCCGGTGTCCCGCACGGTCGCCACCACCACGCGGTCCTCCACGGTCACCTCGACCCCGATCGTCGGTTCCGCCGGGTCGACCGGATGCTCGATGGCGTTCGCCGCCGCTTCGGAGACCGCCACGGTGAGGTCGAACAGGTCCGTCTCGCCCACTCCGTGCGCGACGAGGAAGTCCTCCAGCCGCTTGCGCAGCACGCTCAGCCGGGTGGGATCGGCGGGCAGCCGCAGCGCGAACCGGTTGAGTTCGGCCGCCTCCAGCGCGAGTACCGCCACGTCGTCACGCCGGGGCCGGTCCGCGACCCGCTCGACGACCGCGTCGATCAGGTCCGCCACGTGGTCGCCGGGGCGGGCGGCGTCCGCCCGCAGCTGGGCCAGGGCGACGTCGATGCCGACCTGCCGGTCCTCGATCAGGCCGTCGGTGTAGAGCAGGAGACGGTCGCCGGCCCGCAGCTCGCCGGAGGCCGTCTCGTACCCGGTGCCGGGGATGGCGCCGACCGGCGGGCCGAGCGCACGGTCGTGCAGGAACGCCACGTCGGGCCCGCGGATCAGCAGCGGCGACGGATGCCCGGCGCTGGCGTACCGCAGCTGGCCCGTGCGGGGGCTGAACCAAAGGCAGAAGACCGTGGCGAACGAACGTGACTCGGTCGAGCCCACCAGCCGATTGAGCCGGGTCAGCGACTCGCCCGGGTCGAAGCCCTCCAGCACGTACGCGCGCAACGCGTTGCGGAGCTGGCCCATGGCCGCCGCCGCCGGCACGCCCTTGCCGACCACGTCGCCGATGACCAGCACAAGTTCGTCGTCGTCCCGGGCGACCACGTCGTACCAGTCGCCGCCGACCTCGACATCGGCGGTGCCGGGCAGGTAGCGGCTGGCCACCACGGCACCGGGCAGCTGGGGCAGGGTACGCGGCAGCAGGCTGTGTTGCAGGGTGGTGGCGATTCGGTGTTCGGCCTCGTAGAGCTGGGCGTTCTCCAGGCGTACGCCGACCAGCCGGGCGAGCTGGGTCAGCGCGGCCTCGTGCGTGCCGGCGTCCTCGGCGGCCGGCCGCCACACCCGCAGCTCGCCGAGCCGCTTGCCGGCGACGCCGGTCAGCGGCGCGACGAAGGACGGCTCGGCCGAGGTGACTCCGCCGGCATCCGCCTCGTAACGCGCCCCGCCGGCGGAGAGCACCACCCGGCCGGCCTCGGCGAGGCTCAGCGCGTGCCGGGCCGCGACCTGGAGCACGTCGGCCGTGGAACGGGCGGTGTTCACCGCGACCGCTGCGTCGGCGAGGGCCCCGAGCCGACGGACGATCTGGCCGCGCAGCTGGCCGAGTTCCACGTTGGCCCGGACCCGGGCGATCAGCTCCTGCCCGGAGAAGGGCTTGGTCAGGTAGTCGTCGGCACCGACCGACAGCCCGGCCACCTCGGCGGCCGAGCCGGCGCGAGCCGACAGCAGCACGATCGGCACGGACCGGGTGCGCGGGTCCGCGCGCAGCGCGGCGACCAGGCCGATCCCGTCCAGCCGGGGCATCATCACGTCGGTCAGCACCAGGTCGAAGGCGTTGTCGGTGGCCAGCCGCAGGGCGTCGACACCGTCGGCGGCGGTCACCACCTCCCAGGTCGGCACGAGCAGCCGGGTGACGTGCTCCCGCAGGTCGGGGTTGTCGTCGACGACCAGGATGCGGCCCGCCGGGGCGGTCCCGCCCGGGGTGGGCGCGGAAATGGTGAGCGCTGGTGAGTCCGGGGTGGTCGGGGCGGTGGTGCCGGTCCAGTGCGCGGTCTCGGCGACGAAGAGCGGGGCCTGCCGCGGCTCGCGCGCGGTGCCGTCGGCTTCGGCCACCTGGTCGTCGGGCAGGTGCCCGGAACCGAACGGTACGGTCACGACGAAGGTGCTGCCGTGGTCGACCTGGCTGGTCACGGTGACCCGGCCGCCGTGCATCTCGACCAGCTCCCGGACGAGCGCCAGCCCGATCCCGGTGCCCTCGTGGCTGCGCGAGCGCACCCCCGGCACCCGGTGGAACCGCTCGAAGACGTGGGGCAGTTCCTCCGCGACGATGCCCACGCCGGTGTCGGTGACCTCCAGGCGGGCGCTTCCGTCGGCCTTTCGGACCCGGATCCGGATCTCACCGTCGAAGGTGAACTTCACGGCGTTGGAGACCAGATTGAGGACGATCTTCTCCCACATGTCCTGGTCGACGTGGACCGGTTCCGCCAGCGGCGGGCAGTCCACCACCAGCCGCAGGCCGGTGCGCTCGGTGGCCGAGCGGAACGTGCTGGCCAGCCGGGCCGTGTAGCCGGCCAGCTCGGTCGGCTGGTAGCGCGCGGCCAGCCGACCCGACTCCAGCCGGGAGAAGTCGAGCACCGTGTTGACCAGCTTCAGCAGCCGTAGCCCGTTGCGGTGCATCGTGGTCAGCCGCGGCGCGTACGCCGCCGGCAAGGCGGGGTCGGCGAGCAGATCCTCCAGCGGGCCGAGCACCAGGGTCAGCGGGGTACGGAACTCGTGGCTCACGTTGGCGAAGAAGTTGGTCTTCGCCAGATCCAGGGCGGCCAGCTCGGCGGCCCGG
>NZ_JBFBAO010000053.1:0-26348 GCF_040682255.1 Micromonospora sp. NPDC051296
CACGGCGATGCCCGCGGCGGTGGCGGCGAGCCCGGCGAGCATCAGCCAGCTGAACTCCACGGCGTGCGGACGCAGATAATGGCGCAGCCGCCAGAGGTTGCGCAGCGGATGCCGACGGATCTCGCCCCGGTCGGCCGGGCCGCCTCCGCTCCCCGCAGCCACTACCCGACGGTAGCGGCAAATGGGAGCGGTGCCGGTGTCGGCTTGTTGTCAGCTGCGTTGCCGTTCCGGGTGGCCGGTCTCGTGACCGAGGAGCCACTCCTTCACGGGCAGTCCCCAGCGGTAGCCGCCCAGCGTCCCGTCGGTACGCAACACCCGGTGGCAGGGAACGAACAGGGCGGCGGCGTTGCGGGCGCAGGCCGCCGCGGCGGCACGCACGGCGGCGGGGCGGCCGGCCAGCCGGGCGTACGCGGTGTAGGTGACCGGTTCGCCCGGTTTCACCTCGCGCAGCACCAGCCAGGCGTGGGGCAGGAACGTGCCGCCGCTGTGCTGCTCGACCGGGACCGCGTCGATCGCGGTCAGCTCGCCGTCGAGGTACCGGGCGACGGCAGCGGTGACCGCGCCGAGTTCACCCCGCTGGCGCAGCTCACCGCGCAGGCTGGGGTGGACCAGCGGCAGCAGGTCCGCCGGGTCGGCCGTGAAACCGGCGGCCCGCACCGCGCCGTCCGGGCCGGCGAGGACGCTGAACGCGCCGACCGGCGTGTCGACACGGGCACTGTCGATGATCGTGTTGTTCACGCTGCTCTCCAAAGTCGGATCACCGCGTACGACCGCCAGGGGCGCCAGCGGGCGGCGTACGCGTCGAGGGTCTTCGGGTCGTCGGGCAGGCCGAGCGCGCCGGCGCCCCGGCGTACCGCGAGGTCGGTCGGGATGAACACGTCCGGGTCGCCGAGCGCGCGCATCGCCACGTAGCCCGCCGTCCACGGCCCGATTCCCGGGATGGCGGTCAACTGCCGCGCAATCTCCGCCCGATCCCCACCCGACGCCAGATCGAGCTCCCCATCGGCCACCGCCCGCGCCAACGCCCGGATCGTCTCCCGCCGCCCCACCGGCATCCGAAACCCCGCGTCCGGCACCCCCAACACCTCCTCCGCCCCCGGAAACCCCCGCGTGGGGGCGGCGGAGTCGGCGGTGGGGGTGGGGGTGGGGAGGTGGGTTAGAAGGTGGGTGAGGGTGGTGCGGGCGGAGGGTAGGGAGACCTGCTGGGTGGCGACGGCGCGGACGGCCATCTCGAAACCGTCGACCGCGCGGGGAACGCGGACGCCGGGCTCGGCGGCCACGGCGGCGGCCAGCGCCGGGTCGGCGCCGAGCGTCTGGTCGACGGCGACCGGGTCCGCGTCGAGGTCGAACAGGCGCCGGCAGCGGGCCACGGCGGGAGCCAGGTCGCGCAGGTCGGTGAGCTGCAGCGTCGCCGCCACGTACCCGTCCGCCGGGGTCAGGGCCGCCTCGCCGGTGCCGTGCGGCAGTCGCAACCCCCGGCGGTACGTCCCGTCGCGCACCTCGTCCACCCCCGGCAGCGTGCGCCGGGCGAGAAAGTCGAGCAACGCGGTGGCGTGCAGCGGGGGACGGTACGCCAACCGCAGGGTGACCGTGCCCGCCCCGCCGGCGGCCGCCCGGCGGCCGCTGCGCAACTGCGACGGGGCCGCACCGTAGACCTCGCGGACGGTGTCGTTGAACTGCCGGACACTGCCGAACCCGGCGGCGAACGCGATCTCGGCCATGCCCAGGTTGGTGGTCTCGATCAGGGTACGGGCGGTCTGCGCGCGCTGAGCCCGAGCCAGCGCCAGCGGTCCCGCGCCCAGCTCCGCCCGCAGCATCCGGTGCAGGTGCCGCTCGGTGTACCCGAGCTGGGCGGCCAGCCCGGGCACGCCGGCCCGGTCGACCACCCCGTCGGCGATCAGCCGCATCGCCCGACCCACCACGTCGGCGCGGACGTCCCACTGCGGCGAGCCGGGGGAGGCGTCCGGCCGGCAGCGACGGCAGGCGCGCAGACCGGCGCCCTGGGCCGCCGCCGACGAGGGAAAGAACCGGACGTTCTGTCGCTTCGGGGTCACCGCCGGGCAGGACGGCCGGCAGTAGATCCCGGTCGAGGTCACGCCGGTGTAGAACCAGCCGTCGAACCGCTGGTCGCGGCTGTCGACAGCCCGGTAGCACCGCTCGAAGTCCAGTTCCACGTCACCGATGATGCGCCCCTCCCCAGGCGCCCAGCTGGCGGGATTCGGACCTAGGTGTAAGGAGGGGCCCCTTGTTAACGCCTGCGGTCGAGGAAGGGCCCCTTATTAACACCCGGTCCGGGTGTGCTGCTGCGGGGTTGGTACGAGGCCGCGCAAAGTGTCGGGTGTGGTCGGTAGCGTGCGGCCACCAACTCAAGAAGGGTGCGGCGATGGTGAGCGTGGCGGGTCGGGCGGCAGCGTCGAGGGACGGGCACCCCCCGCCGGACGAGGTCGCGGTCCAGCGCTTCTACGACCGGATGCGTGCGGTTGCCCCCGCCGCGGTCGGTGCCATCGAGCGGGACCGCGCCGGCGACCCGGGCCGCGCCTTCGGCGACACCGCCTGCGGCCGCCTGCTGCGCTCACTCGATCGCGACGGCGCACGGGCGCTGGGCATGTGGGTGCACCACTGGTGCATGCGCTTCTACGACGACGACACCCGGGCCGCGCTGCGGTTGCTCCGAGAGATCGCCGGCCGCCCGGCGCTGGGCTGGACGGCCGACGAGGTCCACTGGATGCTCCGCGAGTCGCGCACCGCCGGGCCGGCCGCCGACGCTCGGTTCACGCTGCCGCTGGCCGCCGCCGCCGAGCTGGCCCCCGGCGCACTGCGGATCGACGCGGTGGTGCCCCGTCAACCCGATCCGACCCAGCGCGCCTGATCCAGTCACCAAGGCGCCGCTGCCGCTCATGGTGCTCGGCGGCGCCACCGGCCCCCCACCACCAGCCCGCTCGGCTCACCCCGATCGTTGGCAGCTGAGCTGCCCGGCACGCCGACGGGCGGCCAGCTCAGCTGCCAACGATCATCGGTGGCCGCTTCATGTGGCACCGGCGGGCGAGGTGGGGGCAGCTCAGCTGCCGACGATTCATCGGTCGGCGGTGCGGGTGGCACCGGGGGGAGGGGACGGGGTGGGGTGGCGGAGCGCGTGGAAGACCTGGGCCAGCTCGGCGGCGTCCTCGCCGGCGTGGTGGGTGTGCGGCACGTCGGCCAGGCCCAGCTCGCGCTTGATGGTGTCCTGGCGGGTCTGCGCCCACTCGCGGCCGGTCTGCCCCATCCAGTAGCTGCGCAGGTCGACGCCGGATCCGGTGACGCCGAACGGGCTGTGGCCGACGAACCGGATGAAGTACCAGTGGACGAACATGCCGTCCCAGACGGCCGGGGCGGCGAGGAACACCGGCCGGCCGATCGTACGCAGCCCGTCGACCCAGATCGCGGCGGCGCCCATCGCCTCTGCCGCGGTGGGCGCCTCGCGCAGCAGCCGGTCCCGGTCGAGCCCGGAGACGGCGAGCGCCTGCGGGACGTACTCGCCGGAGATCGGCTTCAACTCGGTGTAGAAGGTCAACTCCGGGTGGCCGGCGACCGCCATGCCGAGCGAGATCATGCTGTACGGGCCGGGGATCGGCCCGTCGGCCTCGACGTCGACCGCGACGTACAGTTCCGGCAGTCGGCCCATCTCGCCTCCTGGAGTCGCTCGCGTCGGCAGGTTAACAACGCGCCGCCGCCGTAAGGGGGAGCCTGGCTGCCCCCGGAGGCCAGGCACCGGCGTAAGCTGGCTCGTCGTGAGTCTCACCATCGGCATCGTCGGCCTGCCCAACGTCGGCAAGAGCACCCTGTTCAACGCGCTGACCAAGAACGACGTGCTCGCCGCGAACTACCCGTTCGCCACGATCGAGCCCAACGTCGGCGTGGTCGGGCTGCCGGACGAGCGGCTGGACAAGCTCGCAGAGATCTTCACCTCGCAGAAGGTGATCCCCGCCCCGGTGTCGTTCGTCGACATCGCCGGCCTGGTGCGCGGCGCGTCGAAGGGGCAGGGGCGCGGCAACGCGTTCCTGGCCAACATCCGCGACGCCTCCGCGATCTGCCAGGTGGTGCGGGCCTTCTCCGACCCGAACGTGGTGCACGTCGACGGGAAGGTCTCGCCGGCCGACGACATCGAGACGATCAACACTGAGCTGATTCTCGCCGATCTGCAGACGCTCGAGAAGGCGCTGCCCCGGCTGGAGAAGGAGGCCAAGCTCCGCAAGGACCGGGCCGCCGCGGTGACGGCCGCGAAGAAGGCCGTCGACGTGCTGGACGGCGGCACCACCCTCTACGCCGGCGCGGCGGCGGCCGGGATCGAGCTTGAGCACCTGCGGGAGCTGCACCTGCTCACCACCAAGCCGTTCCTGTACGTCTTCAACGTCGACGAGGCCGAGCTGAACAACGCCGCGTTCCTCGACGAGATGCGGGCGCTGGTCGCTCCGGCCGAGGCGGTCTTCATGGACGCCAAGATCGAATCCGAGCTGGTGGACCTGCCCGAGGAGGAGGCCCGCGAGCTGCTGGAGTCGATCGGGCAGTCCGAGCCGGGCCTGAACCAGCTGGTCCGGGTCGGCTTCCGGACGCTCGGGCTGCAGACGTACCTCACCGCCGGCCCCAAGGAGGCGCGGGCCTGGACCGTCCCGGTCGGCGCGACCGCGCCGGAGGCCGCCGGGGTGATCCACTCCGACTTCCAGCGCGGCTTCATCAAGGCCGAGGTCGTCTCCTACGCCGACCTGGTCGGGGCCGGCTCGATGGCCGCCGCGAAGGCGGCGGGCAAGGTCCGCATCGAGGGCAAGGAGTACGTGATGCAGGACGGCGACGTCGTGGAGTTTCGCTTCAACGTCTGAGCCACTACTGGCTACATCCAGATGTACTCCTCGGCGATGGCTCCGTCGCGCCATCTCGCCACGGTCACCATTCGGCTGCCGTCCTCCAGTTCGCCCACCACGCAGGTCCACTCTCCTGACCCGAAACCGATGGGGTGGGACTTGATCTGGACGGGTGTTCCACCGGTGCTTCTGACGAACGCCTGCATGGCGTCGATGTGCTCCCGGACGCCGTGAGTCGGCGATTGCCCTCTCATTTCGACGAGCACGTCATCGGTGTGGTAGCGGGCGAACGCTCCGTTCCAGTCCGCCGAGTTCCACCCGTTGAAGTCGAGTTCGTCCATAGCCTTCAGGTTGCGGGTGACCTGGTCGTCGGTCATGGCGCAGCCTCCTTCCCACGGCTCGTCCGCGACACCTCGCGGGACTCAGTCTAAGGAGACGTACCGGATTGATCGGGCGAATGTTGCGAGCCGGTCAAACGCCGAGTGGTGCGCGAGAGCGACCCCTGGGGCGAACTGGTCAGGCTCCACCGGCGAGACCGCCGGCGGAGCCTGACGCTTGAAGGAGTTGGCCGGGCTCAGTGCTTTCCGACCGCCCTGAAGGTCAGGACCTTGGTCTCCTCGACGTTGCCGTTGCGGTCGATGGAGCGGTACTCGAACAGCCGCTCGCCGTTGCCGTCGACCTTGACCGGGCGGTTGTAGGTGGTCCACTTTCCGTTGTTGACGCGATATTCGGTGGTGGCGACGCCAGAGCCCCAGCCGTCCTCGGCCGTGAGCGACACGACAGCCTTGACGTACCAGCCCTGGCCCGTGATCGCGTCGGAGGTCAGCTTCGCGGTGGTGACCGGCGCGTCGACCTCCCCCGACACGAAGGCGCGGTGGAGGAAATCGGCGATGTACGCGTAGTTGGGCTCCGTCCCGCCGGTGAACCCCTGGGTGATCGTCTCGGCGCAGTCGAGGCTCTTGAAGACGGTCTGGTTCTGCGCCTGGCTGGTGTTCCCCAAGTACGAGTGCGCGTGGCCGGCGCCGGGGACCGAGTGGAAGGTGGCGTCGTGGCAGTTGGCCCGCATCGCCTCGTAGAGAATCCGGCTCTGCCCGTGGGGTACGAGGTTGTCCGCCGTACCGTGGAAGATCAGGAAGGGCGGGTCGTCGGCGCTGACGTAGTTGACCGGGTTCGCGCGCTGCGTCAGCTCCGGGCAGGTCTGGATCGCGCAGCCGATCAGCTGTGACTCCGGCGACGTCGGGGAGTCGTGCACGATGATCGACCGTTCCTGGTAGTCCATCAGCTGGAAGTTCGTCGGTCCGTAGAAGTCCACGACGGCCTGGACCCGGCTGGATACGCCGGTGACGCCGGTGGTGCCCTCAAGTTCCTCGCTGACGCCGCCGGTCACGCCCGCCATGGTGGCCGTCCAGCCACCCGACGAGTTGCCCGCGATCGCGAAGCGCGACGGGTCGAGCCCGTACTCGTCTGCGTTGTGACGCAGCCACCGGATTGCCGCCTTGATGTCGTGCAGCTGGCCGGGGAACTTCACCTGGGAGCTGGACCGGATGCTCACTCCCGCCACGGCGAAGCCGAGTGGGCGCAGCTGGTTCGCCCAGGTGCTCGCTCCGGTCTTGCCGGTGTCGCTGGTCCACGCCGATCCGGAAGTCCAGATGAGCAGCGGTACCGGCTTGCCCGCTGCGCGCTCGGGCAGGAAGAGGTCCAGACGGTTGCCCTGCGTATTGGCGGGGACCGGCGGGGTGAAGGCGATGTTCGTGATCGTGGTCTCGGGGAGCGTTGCCGCCGCCTCGGAATTCTGCGCGGCTGCCGGCGCCGTGGCCAGGCTGGTGATCAGCCCGACCATCGTGACAAGTGCGACCGACCGCCGGCCGATCCACTTTCGGCTGCTGTCCTGTCGCTCGCGAGCTGCTCGGCATTGTTAATCCCGCGTAAATCCCACGTCAAAGGAGTGCTTCCACTCAGCGGATGCCGGGGCAGGGTGCAGTCGGACCGATCGGCCTCAGTGGTCGCGGCCTATTTCGCCAAAATGTGGAATACAACAGGCCTTTGTGGACGGCCAGCCGGGCGAGCCAGTCTACGAGTTGAGTTCAGCTGGCGTGGAGGGCGTCGTCGACGCCGGTCTCGCGGCGTCCGAGGTGCACCGGATCGCGGCCGGACAGCACATCCATCGCGGCCTTCATACTGGCGCCGTATTCGCGGGCGGAGGCGAACTGCCAGGTCCGGCCGTACTCGCGGGCGGTGTCGTCACCGACGCCGATGGCGTCGACGCCGAGATTCCGGCACACCGTGACAGCACGGGCCAGGTGGAAGGACTGGGTCACCACCGTCGCCCGGTCCACGCCGAAGATCCGCTTGGCCCGGGCGCACGAGTCGTACGTGTCGAAGCCGGCGTAGTCCAGCACCACCTTGTCGGCCGGCACCCCCCGGTCGACCAGCCAGCGCTGCATCGCCTCCGGCTCGTTGTACTCGTGGCGCATGTTGTCGCCGGAGACCAGGATCGCCTGGACCTTCCCGGTGGCGTACAGCTCGCGGGCGATCTCCAGTCGCGCGGTGAGGAACGGCGACGGAGTGCCATCCGTCTGGACCCGGGTGCCCAGCACCAGGGCGACCGGCGCCTCGGGCACGCTCTCCACCGTGTACGTCCGCCCATCGGCGCCGGACCGGATCCAGCTCACGCTGGCCCAGCTGCCGGCGGCCAGCAGCACGGTGCCGATGGCGGCGGCCAGCGCGACCCGGCGCGGCCAGCGGCCCCGGCCGCCGTCCCGCACCCGCCGCAGTGTGGCTACCAGGGACGTACGGATCGACATGCGGATCATTATCCCAGGCCACTGCGAGCGCATCGCCCCGTCCGCTCGGGACGGCACGGCGGTACGGGCACGGAGCGGCGGATCCGTGCCCGTACCGTGGCGTGGTCAGCCGAGCCGGTAGACGGAGACGTGCGAGGTGCTGTCCCGGCCGAACGGGGTGCGGTCCCAGTCGGCGTACCGCTCGGCGAGGCAGAACCCGGCCCGCTCTGCCAGCTCGTCGATCTGGTGAGGCCACATGTACCGCATGGCGAAGGGGTGCAGGTGCACCCCCGTACCGTCGAAGGTGACGGTCTGCCGGAGGAACGTCTGCGCCTCGCGGTCGTACCGGTGCAGCCGGATGGCGGCCGAGTCCTCGGTCACCGACCAGGGCTGCACCCGTTCGTTCCGGTCGAAGTCCGCCGGGTCGGGCACGAACGCCTCGATGACGAACGCGCCGCCGGGCTCCAGCACCCGTGCGACGTTGCGGAAGCAGTCCGCCTGTCGCTCGGCCTTGACCAGGTTGAACAGCGTGTTGAAGACCAGGTAGGCCATCCGGTACGGGCCGGACACCGGCACGTCCGCCATGTCGCCGATGGCGACCGGGATGGTGTCGCCGCCGGGCTTGGCGCGCAAATTCCCGACCATCTCCGGTGACGCCTCGACGCCCTCGACGGCGGGGCCGCGGGCGGCGAGCGCGAGGGCGACCCGGCCGGTGCCGATGGCGAGTTCCAGCACCCGGCCATCCCCGGCCAGGTCGGCGAGGAAGGCCACCGCAGCCGTCGGGTCGGGGTTGCCGGGCTCGTCGTAGGTGTCGGCCCAGAGCCGGCCGAAGTGTCCCGGGTCGTCGAAGACCGACATCAGCGGCCTCCGTTGGTGCTACCGGCGCCGTACGGCGCCTTGATCGTGGGAATCCACGTACTCACGAAGCCTCGATTCGATGGAGTCGACGGTGATTGCTCGCTGGACGGGCGTCGTGGCGTGCCTCATGTCGTTCGCTCCCTTCGATCGGCTGACCTCCACCCAACACGCATCGATGCGAGGCGGCAACAGGTTTCTGCGATACGGCGATGCCGGGCTGGAGCCGTGACCGAGGTCAACTTCTGGCGACCGTCGGGAGGGTCGTTTCGAGCACTGACACCGGGAGAGCCATTTCTCTCCTCAAGGCGCACTACCCGCTCAACCGGATCGTCGGCGGCGGCTTTTTCAGCGGCTTCGAGCGGCTAAGAATCTCCGAGGCATGGGAGTTGTTCGGCGAGGCCAACGGCACTGCCAGTCTTGATGAGCTGAGGCGAAGAGTCGGCCGATATCGTAGGCAGTCGATCGCGCCCAAGGAAGACAACGGGCTGCTGCTCAAATCCGATGTGCACATCCTCTTTGACCGCGGCTATCTCGGCGTAGATCCTAAGTACCGGCTCCATCCCGTCCGGACCCGAGATCTTGGACAGTTCCCGTTAGGCCAGAACGGAAACTGTCCAAGATCTCGGACGAATTAAACAATCAACGCCATTGTGCGAGGCTTGCAGCGGATCGGTGGTCCCGGCGAGTGCTGGGGCAGCGTGGTTTGGGCGGGGGCGAATCAATGCTAGGCAGGGGTGAGTGAGTTCAATTTCGTCGCCGGGTAGAACTTCGACCCCGCCTGCGGCATCGCGGACCCTCCAGGACGGGCACGCCCTCGTCGAGTTGAAGGTCGCGCCGCTCGGCGCCGGTCGGCATCCGGGCGATCGCCGAGCTGCCGGCGGCAAGTTCGATCCTTCGGCGCTCGGCGCTCGGCGCTCGGTGATCTCCCGAACGTAGCTGCCGTGTCCGCGCACCGTGGGGATCAGGCCCTCGGACCTGGCCGCTGTCTAGAACGCTCGGCACCAGTCGGCAGGAGACCGCTCGGGTCAAGGATGCGCTGCGCCGCTGGCAGTCCGAGCAGGCCCGCCGGGCCACCGCGGGCGAGCGGTACTGATGGTCGACCGGCAGCGCTTCGTCATCCATCTACCGGTAGTCGCCGGGGACCTGATCGGCACCGTACGCCTGGCCCGGGTGGTGGCGCGCTGGTCGAGCCTGCTTGCCCCACACCGATCCCGGCGAGACCACCGTCTCGGCCGCGGACGACCAGGGCGTACGCCATCGGGTCTTTTGTGACCTGCGACTGCCCGGCGGCTGCCCCCGTGAGCGGGTCGCCGTCCGGACGGCTCGTGTCCATGCCTGGGGGCGTCGGAGGGTTGGTGGTTTCGCCCGCTGGTCGAACCGTGAGCGGTGCCTGGCAATGCTCCGGCTGGTTCGTGACGCTGGTCAGCTGATGTAGTGCAGGATGACGTTGTGCACGTGGTGGCTCTTCTGGTCACCCCGGAACTCCACCTCGTAGGTGTGAGTGCCGACGTGGATGGCGATGGCGCCGGTGGAGAAGAACGACCCGCCCCACGACTTGTTGCTGACCACGCTCACGCTGGTGATCTTCGAGTACGGGATGCTGGTGATCGCGTACCGCTTGCCGACGAAGGAGCGGTCCTGGATGATCACGCGGCGGTCGGTCAGCCCGATGAACCCGGTGCCGGTGCCGACGGCGTCGTAGACGGCGATGATCTGTTCTCCGTCGAGCAGGCCGCTCTGGATCTGCTGGAACTGCTCCTTGCGGTCGTACGTCGCGTTGGTCATGGACCCCACGGTAGGTCGCCCGTGCCAGCTACCGGATTTTGCTGCCCGTCGCTGGCTCAGGCGGCCGGGTCGACTTGGTGGGCGTCGCTGGCGGCGCGGACGAAGGCGCGGACCCGGGCGGTGGTGTTGTCCTCCCGCCAGACCAGACCGCGCCGGATCGGCGGCGCGTCGCGGATCGGCACGTACGCCACGTCGGGGCGCGGGTAGTAGTGCCGGGCCTGCTCGCCGACCGGCAGCACCCCGCGGCCCATCGCCACCAGGGTCAGCATCTCGGAGAAGGTGTTGCCCACCGGGCCGCGGGGCACCGGGTGACCGGCTGGGGTGTGCTCCGGCGTGCGGTCGCGCTTGAACTCCGCGGAGGTCGCCGCCGGGTACTGCACCACCGGGTGGTCGGCGAGCACCTCCAGGGAGACGGATTCGGCGTGGGCCAGTCGGTGGTTCGCGGCCACCGCGAGCACCCGCGCCTCGGACAGCAGCGGCGGCCCGCAGGCCATCCCGTCGAAGGGGTACGCGGCGATGAGGATGTCGACCGTTCCGTCCTCCAGGCTCTGCCGGGAGTTGAACAGCTGCACCTCGCGTACCTCGACCTGGCACTCCGGGTGCCGTCGGGTGAACAGCTCAACGGCCCTGAGCAGCACCGGCGCGGTCCACTCACCGAGGAAGGCGACCCGCAGCCGCCCGGTGACGCCGCGTCCCGCCTCGGTGGCCCGGCGTACCGCCTCGGCCATGCCGGCGACCAGCGGCGTCAGGTCGTCGGCGAGCTGCCGACCGATCGGGGTGAGCCGCACGACCCGGCTGGTCCGGGCGAACAGTGGCGCCCCGATCCGGCGTTCCAACTTCTTCACCACATGGCTGACCCGGCCGGTGGTGACCCGCAGCCGCTCGGCGGTCCGGCCGAAGTGCAGCTCCTCGGCGAGGGTGAGGAAGGTCTCGACCTCGTATCGCTCCAGCACGCCGGTGCCCCCATCGTTGACCGTGGCTCAACGATCGTAATGCGATCCCGGCTTGGTCGCGGCTGCCGGCCGGCGGATGGTGGACGGCATGAACATGAACTATCCGTCAGCCGCGGAGGGCGAGGTGGGCGGCGTCCGGGTCACCGGCTTCGACCATCTGGTGCTCAACGTGGCCGACGTCGAACGCGCCCTCGACTTCTACTGCAATCGGCTCGGCCTGGCCCCGGTCCGGGTCGCGGAATGGCGAGCCGGGCGGGTGCCCTTCCCGTCGGTACGGGTCACCGCGGACACCATCATCGACCTGGTCCACCGCGACCGTGGCGGTTCCAACGTCGACCACTTCTGCCTGGTCGTGGCACCGCTCGACTGGCAGCGCGTGATCGACTCGGGTGCCTTCACCGTGCTCGAAGGGCCGGTCGGGCGGTTCGGCGCGCGGGGCGATGCCGTGTCGCTCTACGTCCGCGATCCGGACGGCAACTCGGTCGAGCTGCGCTGGTACCCGCAGGATGCCGAGGGCTGAGCGCCCGTCCCGGTCACGCCGGCCTGGGCGCGGTCGAACTGCCTCGCGTGGTCAGCTCGGGCGACCGTCGCCCGGCTCCGCCACCGCGCGGTACGCGTCCTCGATGCGGGCAGCCAGTAGTACCTCACCCTCGGTGAGCGGAGTGCTGCCATGCCCGACGCAGATCTGGGTGTGGTCGGCGCGCCGGCTGATCTCCGGCCGCAGGTGCAGCGCGTCGGCGACCACCTTGACCCGTTCGGTCAGCGCCGCGTGCTGCGTGTCGTCGATGACGAGTGTGCGGCGGATTTGCTCGCCCTCCCGCGTCCACCCGTTCAGTAGGGTGAGGGCGTCGCTGAGGTAGTCGAGCTTCGCCCGACCGCCGAACAGCGCACGCATTACCGCACCTCCCAGGCTTCGTTGCCGGCTTGTGGCCAAATCGTCGCCGCCCCGTGTCTTGTCGGTGCCCCTAGTCTTACGCCGCAACGGAGGGTGTGTCCACGCCCACACTTCCGGGTATTCCTGGCCTGACGGTCGGCCAAGGTACCCAAACCGCCGATTGATCTGGCACGCTGGACGGCCGTGTGGACCGAACGGGCGAATGGCGGCGGACAGGCCGCCCGGCGGGACCTGAAGGTGATCGTCGGTGCGGCCATCATCGAGAACGGGCGGGTGCTGGCCTGTGCCCGGTCCGCTCCGCCCGAGGTGGCGGGCATGTGGGAGTTCCCCGGCGGCAAGGTCGAGCCGGGCGAGAGCGAGACGGCGGCGCTGGCCCGCGAGTGCGCCGAGGAACTCGCCGTACGCGTCGAGGTCGGCGAGCGGGTCGGCCGCAACGTCCGGATGGCGCACGGCCGGTCGGTGCTCAAGGTGTACGCGGCCCGCCTGCTGTACGGCGACCGGCCCAAGGCGCTGGAGCACTCCGCGCTGCGTTGGCTCTCCGCCGCCGAACTGGACACCGTCACCTGGCTCCCCGCCGACGCCCCCATCGTCGCCGCCCTCCGTCCCCTGCTGACCCAAGCCCCCTGACCCCAACCGGACCCCGGCGATCGGCCCGCTCGCATTGCTCTCCCGCCCGGTTGACCATGAAGTTGGCGGGTGTTGTGGAGATCAAAATGCCCGCAAACTTCATGATCAACCGGGTTGGGGGCGAGGGGTGGGGTGGGGCGGCAGGGTGGGGTGGAAACGGGGACGGGGGCCGCGGCGGCTGCCGCGGCCCCCGTCCCGGGGTTCGGGGTGCTCAGTGCTTGTCGTCCTGCTCGGGGTGGGCGAAGTTCAGGTGCTCCGGAGGCAGGGGGAAGGTCACGTCGTCGCCGAACGGCGAGGGTGCCGCCGCCCGGTCGAAGGTGAGCTCCGTCAGCGGCAGCCGGCCGCTCGCGTCGACCGCCGGGGCGGTCGGGTGCGGCACCTCCCGGTGCCAGTTGACGCCCTGCTGGGCCTGCGTCTCCGACGCGGTGTCGTGCGAGCCGCCCGCGTGCGAGTGCGTACCGCCGCCCGCCGCGTGGGAGCGCACGGCACCCTGGGAGTGTTCGCTGGTCACGAAGGTCTGAGGCACCTGACCCCTCCGGAAGATCTTGCTACCGAGCCACACAAGTGGATCGTACCTGCGGTCGACGACCCGCTCCTTCATGGGGATGATCCCATTGTCGGTGATCTTGATGTGCTCGGGACAGACCTCGGTGCAGCACTTGGTGATGTTGCAGAAACCGAGACCCTGTTCGGCCTGTGCGTACTCCTTGCGGTCGCTGTTGGTGTCCAGCGGGTGCATGTCCAGCTCGGCGGCGCGGATGAAGTACCGCGGCCCGGAGAACGCCGGCTTGTTCTCGTCGTGGTCGCGGACCACGTGGCAGACGTTCTGGCACAGGAAGCACTCGATGCACTTGCGGAACTCCTGCGAGCGCTCCACGTCGACCTGCTGCATCCGGTAGTCACCGGGCGGCAGGTCGGCCGGGGGAGCGAAGGCCGGGGTCTCCCGCGCCTTCTCGTAGTTGAACGACACGTCGGTGACCAGATCCCGGATGACCGGGAAGGTCCGCAGCGGGGTCACCGTGACCGTCTCGTTCTCCTCGAACGTCGACATTCGGGTCATGCAGCCGAGCTTGGGCATCCCGTTGATCTCCATCGAACAGGAGCCGCACTTGCCCGCCTTGCAGTTCCAGCGGCACGCCAGGTCGGGCGCGTCGGTGGCCTGCAACCGGTGGATCACGTCGAGGACGACCTCGCCCTCGTTCACCTCGACCGTGTAGTCCTGCAGGTCGCCGCCGTCGGCGTCGCCCCGCCAGATCCGGAACTGGCGCTTCGTACCCATCAGCGGTTCTCCTTCTCGGCGGCGCCGGCAGCAGCGCCGGCAGCGGCGGCGTCGGCGGCGGCCAGGGCGTCGAACTCGCTGAGCTCCTCGTCGGTGAGGTACTTGGCCAGTTCCGCGCGGTCGAACAGGCTGATCAACTCGGTGCGCATCTTCGGCAGCGGCTTGCGGTCCAGCCGGACCGTGTCGCCGTCGAGCGAGCAGACCAGGTTGACCCGCCGCCACCCCGGATCCATCGTGGGGAAGTCCTCACGGGTGTGGCCGCCGCGCGACTCCCGCCGCTCCAGCGCCGCCTTGGCGGTGCACTCCGAGACGACCAGCATGTTGCGCAGGTCCAGGGCGAGGTGCCAGCCCGGGTTGTAACGCCGGCCGCCCGAGGCGCTGACCTTCGCCACCCGCTCGCGCAGCTCGGCCAGCCGGACCAGGGCGTCCTCCAGCTCGGCCTCCCGCCGGATGATGCCGACCAGATCTCCCATCACCGCCTGGAGGTCCTGCTGCAAGGTGTACGGGTTCTCGCCGGTGTCCCGTTGCAGCGGAGCCAGGGCGGTCTCCACCGCGGTCTCCACCGCGCTCACCTCCACCCGGGGCCGGGCGGCGAGCTGGTCGACGTACGTGGCGGCGTGGCCGCCGGCCCGCTTGCCGAAGACCAGCAGGTCGGACAGCGAGTTGCCGCCCAGCCGGTTGGAGCCGTGCATGCCGCCGGAGACCTCACCGGCGGCGAACAGGCCGCGCACCGAGCCGTACGCGGCGCCGCTGTCCGGGTCGACCTCGACGCCACCCATCACGTAGTGGCAGGTCGGGCCGACCTCCATCGGCTCCTTCGTGATGTCGACATCGGCCAGCCCCTTGAACTGGTGGTGCATCGACGGCAGGCGACGGCGGATCTCCTCGGCCGGCAGCCGGGAGGCGATGTCCAGGTAGACACCGCCGGCCGGCGTGCCCCGACCCGCCTTGACCTCGCTGTTGATCGCCCGGGCGACCTCGTCCCGGGGCAGCAGCTCCGGCGGGCGCCGGTTGTTGTCCGGGTCGGTGTACCAGCGGTCCGCCTCCTCCTCGGTCTCCGCGTACTGCTTGCGGAAGACGTCGGGGACGTACTCGAACATGAAGCGCTTGCCCTCGGAGTTCTTCAGGACGCCGCCGTCACCGCGTACCGACTCGGTGACCAGGATGCCCTTGACCGAGACCGGCCAGACCATGCCGGTGGGGTGGAACTGGAGGAACTCCATGTTGATCAGGGTCGCCCCGGCCCGCAGCGCCAGCGCGTGACCGTCCCCGGTGTACTCCCAGGAGTTCGAGGTGACCTTGTAGGAGCGGCCGACGCCGCCGGTGGCGAGCACCACGGCGGGCGCCTCGAAGAGGACGAACTCGCCGGACTCGCGGTAGTAGCCGAACGCGCCGGCGACCCGGTCGCCGTCGAGCAGCAGCTCGGTGATGGTGGTCTCGGCGAAGACCTTGATCCGTGCGTCGTACGAGCCGTGGTCGCGCTTGTCCTCCTGCTGCAGCGAGACGATCTTCTGCTGGAGGGTACGGATCAGCTCCAGGCCGGTCCGGTCGCCGACGTGCGCCAGCCGGGGGTACTCGTGACCGCCGAAGTTGCGCTGGGAGATCTTGCCGTCCTTGGTGCGGTCGAACAGCGCGCCGTACGTCTCCAGCTCCCAGATCCGCTGCGGCGACTCCTTTGCGTGCAGCTCGGCCATCCGGAAGTTGTTGAGGAACTTGCCGCCGCGCATGGTGTCGCGGAAGTGCACCTGCCAGCTGTCCCGGCTGTTCACGTTCCCCATGGCTGCGGCGGCGCCACCCTCGGCCATCACCGTGTGCGCCTTGCCGAACAGCGACTTGGAGATGATGGCGGTCCTCTTGCCGGCCAGCCGGGCCTCGATCGCCGCGCGCAGGCCGGCGCCGCCGGCCCCGATCACGACGACGTCGTAGTGGTGTCGCTCGATGCGAGTGGTAGTGCTCATGTCACGGTGAGGATTGGTCATGTCAGGGGCCCTTAGTTGATGAACCGCAGGTCGGAGATCCACTCGGCGGCGACGGACATGACGTAGAAGTCGGTCAGCGCCAGCGTGCCGAGGGTGATCCAGGCGAGCTGCATGTGCCGGACGTTCAGCCAGGAGACGAAGGTCCAGGCCCGGTAGCGGACCGGGTGCTTGGAGAAGTGCTTCAACCGCCCGCCGATGATGTGCCGGCAGGAGTGGCACGAGATGGTGTACGCCCAGAGCATGACCACGTTGCCGAGCAGGATCAGGTTGCCCAGGCCGAACCCGAAGCCCTCGGGGCTGTGGAAGGCCAGGATCGCGTCCCAGGTGTTGATCAGCGAGATGATCGCGGCGAAGTAGAAGAAGTAGCGGTGCGAGTTCTGCACGATCAGCGGGAACCGGGTCTCGCCGCCGTAGGTGGTGTGACCGTCGGGCACCGCGCAGGCCGGCGGCGAGAGCCAGAACGACCGGTAGTACGCCTTGCGGTAGTAGTAGCAGGTGAGCCGGAACAGCAGCAGGAACGGCAGGGTGAACGCGGCGTCCGGGATGATCCACCAGCCGGGGAGGTACTGCCCGAAGTGGGATGCCTCCGGGATGCACCGATCGGTCACGCACGGGGAGTAGAACGGGGTGAGGTAGTGGAACTCCTCGACCCAGTACCACTTGTGCATGAAGACCCGGACCGTCGCGTACGCGATCCACGCGCTGAGCCCGATGACGGTGATCAGCGGGGGGAGCCACCAACGGTCCGTCCGCAACGTCTTCGCCGCGATGGCAGCGCGTGCCCGCGCCCCCCGCGGCCTGTTGGTCGGCGTCGTGGCCGACGATGATGTCATCTCGCGTCGTCTCCCTGACGGGGCCCTTCACGGGCGGCGGAACACTTTCCGATCGGCACGCGGACCGGCGAACCCGCACCCGCTTGCCACGTCATGCGCACACCAACGACCGCCCCGGCGTACCGGAGCAGCTAAGTGACACACGTTACGCCGATCTAGGCGGGCCGTCCGCGCAAGGCAGTGTCCCGTGTGTCCCGCCCTTTGGAAAGCCTCCCGCCATGATCAATATGCGAGCGTCCGAAAAAGATCGACCAGCGGTCGATGGCCGGTCAGCCGGACGCACCGCCGGTGAAGTTCCAGGAGGCCAGCCGCAGCGACGGCGCCTCCCACCAGACGCCGTCCTCGCGGTCCGGCTGGCGTACCGCGCGCCGGCCCACCTCCAGCACCGCGCCGGGCCCGAGCGCTCGCGGGTACGACTCGGTGAAGCGCAGGTCGCGGACCGCGCGGGTGACCCGACCGTCCTCGATCAGCCACAGCCCGTTGCGGGTCAGGCCGGTGATGACCAGACTCTTCGGATCGAGCACGCGGGTATACCAGAGGTCGCTGACCAGTAGGCCCCGCTGCACCCGGGACACCAGGGCGGCGGTGTCCGGATCGGCCACCGCGCCGGCCAGCGGCGCCGCTGGGCCACCGCCGCCCGGGAGGCCCGCACCAGCCGTGCCCGCGCCGCCTGCCGCGCCCGCGCCGCCTGCCGTGCCCGTGCTGGCTGTGCCTGCCGTGCCGGACGGGGCGAGGCGCAGGTTGCGCGGGATCGGGCCGAAGGTGGGGCTGCCGACCCAGGCGTGGCCGGTCGACTCGGCACCCACCTCGGCGGCGCTGCGCCGGTCGTGCGCCACCGCGGTCGTGGTGCCGGCGTCCACCAGGGTCAACATCCGGCTCGGCGTGCCCTCCAGGTCGAATGGCAGCCCGGCGGCGCCGAGCGGGTCGTCGACCAGGGTCACCGCCGGATCGAGCTGGGCCACGCCGGGCTCGGCGAACGACTGCCGCTCGGCGTACCGCTTGCCATTGAAGCCGTACCAGGAGAGGTTCTGCAGCAGGTCGGCGACGGCGGCCGGTTCCAGCACCACCGGGTAACGCCCGGGTGCCAGCTCGACCGGGTCGGCCGCGGCCCGGGCCTTCGCCGCAGCCCGTCGCCCGAGACCGGCACCGTCGAGATCGGCCAGCCGGTCGACACTGAGCCGGGCCGTGCCGTCCGCACCACCGGCCCGGGCGATCCCGTCCATCGCCGCCTCGGCCGTGCGGCCCTGCGCCACCTGGCCGGCCGAGTTGGCGAACGCCGACGCGCCGAACGCCGTGCGACAGTAGCCGGCGGTCTCCAGCCCGCCGGCCGCGTCGACGAACGCCCGGACCAGGGCGGCCCGGTCGTCCGGCCCGGCGTACGCGATGGCCGCGTCCCACCCCGCCGAGGTCGGTGCCGGCACCGGGGGCGTGAGTCCGGGCCAGGCCGGATCGGGCGGGGTGAACCGGGTCGCCGCAAGCACCCGCTCCACCAGTGCGCGCAGCCCGTCGGCGGTGACCGTGCTGCCACCGCCGGCGGCGGTGCGTCCGTCGGCGTGCACCCGCAGCCGGACGTTCACGGCGGACTCGGCGACGTTCTGGTGGATCGCGGAGTTGGCGAACCGGGTCAACGCCAGCTCCGCGCGGGTCACCACCACCTCGGCCTGCGCGCTCGCCCCGGCCAACCGGGCGACGAGTTCCACCACCCGCCCGGCGATCTCCAGCTCCGTGCCGTCAGCGCGGGCGACCTCCGCGGTCATGCCCGCACCCCCACCCGGACGTTGCGGAACCGGGCCGGCGCGGCCGGGTGACCGGTGTGCCCGACCTGGCCGGGCTGACCCTTGCCGCAGTTCGGTGTGCCCCACGAAATGATCTCCGAGGAGAGCATGTCCATCGAGCGCCAGAACAGTGGACCGATGCCGGTGTACGTCGGGTTGCGCAGCATCCGCATCCGCCGGCCGTTGCGGATCTCCCACCCGATCTCGCAGCCGAACTGGAAATTCAGCCGCTTGTCGTCGATGGACCAGGAGCGGTTGACGTCCATCAGCACCCCCTCGTCGGTGGCGGCGACGATCTCCTCCAGGGTGTGCGGGCCGGGCTCCAGGCCCACGTTGGTCATCCGGACCATCGGCAGCCGGGCCCAGCCGTCGGCGCGTACGCTGCCGCCGTAGTCCAGGCCGGCGACGGCGGCCGAGTCCCGCCCAGCCAGCACGCCCACCCACCGTCCGGCGCGTACCGCGTCGCGCTTGACCGCCGGCGAGCCCTCATCGTCGTAGCCGAAGCTGCCCAGCGCGCCCGGGATGGTCGGGTCGATGGTGATGTTCATCAGCTCCGAGCCGTAGCGCAGCGAGCCGAGCTGGGCGAGATCCAGCCACGAGGTGCCGGCGAAAGCCGCCTCCCAGCCGAGGATGCGATCCAGCTCGATGGCGTGCCCGACCGACTCGTGGATCTGCAACGCCAACTGCTCGCCGCCGAGGATCAGGTCGGTCTCGCCGGCCGGGCAGAGCGGCGCGGTCAGCAGCGCCCGCGACTCCTCGGCGATACGCGCCGCGTGGGCGGTCAGGTCGAGGGAGTCGACCAGCTCCCAACCGGTGGTGCCGTACTGGCCGCGGTAGCTCGGCCAGGACCGGCGCTGCGTCTCCCCGTCGCCGATCGAGGTGGCCGAGATGCCGCCGCCGCACTCGCGGATGTGCTGGTCGATGCGGTGGCCCTCGCTGGAGACGAACCACTTCATGGTGTCCCAGACCTGGTAGAGCCCCTCGGCGAGGTCGGCGCCGTGGTCGGCCATCGTGCGGGTGGCGGCCACCAGCAGGTCGCCCTTGGTGGCCAGGGAGATGCCGAGCGGGTCCAGCTCGCAGGGCGAGGACCAGCTCCCGATGGCCGGCGGGGAGGGGACCAGGCCGACGGGCGGCCCGGGGACCAGGCCACTCGCGGTGGCGATCCGAGCGGCGCGGTGGCCGGCATCGCGGGCGGCCCGGTCGGACAGCTCCGGTACGGCGTGGAAGCCCCAGCTCGACCCGACCAGCGCGCGCACGCCCAGCCCGACGTTCTCGTCCTGGGTCAGCGCCTCGACCTCGCCGTTGCGGGCCGACATCGACTCGTAGCGCCGCTCCATCACCCGGGCGTCGGCGTACCGGGCACCCGCGTCCAGCGCGGCCTGTACGGCGGCGCCGGCCGCGTCGAACTCGCTCACGTCAGCACCCCGCTGCGCCCCGCGCCGCTGATTCGCTCGCCATGGCCCGACCCTAGGCGAGCCCACCGACATCCGTCAGGGGACGAGATCCTCCGGCCGGATCGTGGCCCGGACGGGTGCCTCCAGTTCCAGCGTCCCGCCCCGCTTGACCGCGCGTTGTTCGAAGCTTATTTTCAGCTGCACGGTTCTGCTGTAGTTTCCCTCCGTCGGGTGCGGAGGGAGGCGGTCGTGGACCCTTACCTGCGGGTGGACGACCTCCGGGTGGGCTTCACCACCACCGACGGTGTGGTGCGCGCGGTCGACGGGGTGTCCTTCTCGGTCGAGCGCGGACGCACCCTCGGCGTGGTCGGCGAGTCCGGCTCGGGAAAGAGCGTCACCGCGCTGGCGATCCTCGGCCTGCACGACCCCCCGCGGGCCACTGTCACCGGCGAGATCACCCTCGATGGGCGCCAGCTGGTCGGCCGGCCGGAGGCGGAGGTACGCCGGCTGCGCGGCCGGGACATGGCGATGATCTTCCAGGACCCGCTGTCGGCGCTGCATCCGTACTATCCGGTGGGCCGGCAGATCGCCGAGGCGTACCGGGTGCACCATCCCCGGGCCGGGCGGGCCGAGACGCGCCGGCGGGTGGTGGAGATGCTCGGCCGGGTCGGGATCCCGCAGCCGGAGCGGCGCCACGACCAGTACCCGCACGAGTTCTCCGGCGGCATGCGGCAGCGGGTGATGATCGCGATGGCGCTGGTGAACGACCCGGACGTGCTGATCGCCGACGAGCCGACGACGGCGCTGGACGTCACCGTGCAGGCGCAGATCCTGGACCTGCTGGCCGACCTGCAGGCCGAGTTCGGCACGGCGATCGTCCTGATCACCCACGATCTGGGCGTGGTCAGCCAGGTCGCCGACGACGTGCTGGTGATGTATGCCGGCCGGGCGGTGGAGCAGGGCAGCGTCGAGCAGGTGCTGCGCCAGCCGCGGCACCCGTACACCTGGGGGTTGCTGTCCAGCGTGCCGTCGTTGCACGGCGACGCTGACGCGGACCTGAAGCCGATCCCGGGCAGTCCGCCGAGCCTGATCGACGTGCCGGCCGGCTGCGCGTTCCACCCGCGCTGCCGGTACGCCGTGCAGACCGGCGGCCGGTGCCGCACCGAGCTGCCCGAGCTGCGCCCGGCTGGGGCGTCCGGGCACCGGGTCGCCTGCCATCTCTCCACCGAGGAGCGCACCCGGAGCTACGCCGAGGACGTCGCCCGGGTGGGGGTGGCCCGGTGAGCGAGTCGCTGCTGCGGGTACGCGGGCTGACCAAGCACTTCCCGGTACGCGGCGGCCTGCGCCGCGCGGGCCTGGTACGCGCGGTGGACGGGCTGGACTTCGCGGTGCCAGCGGGCGAGACGCTGGGCCTGGTGGGCGAGTCCGGCTGCGGCAAGACCACCACCGGCCGGATGCTCGTGCGGTTGCTGGAGCCGACCGGAGGCAGCATCGAGTTCGCCGGGCGCGACATCACCCATGCCAGCCGCCGCGAGTTGCGCCCGCTGCGGTCGGATCTGCAGATCATCTTCCAGGATCCGTACGCCTCGCTGAATCCCCGCCACACGGTTGGCCGGATCATCGCGATGCCGTTGCAGGTCAACGGGATCACCCCGGCCGGCGGGACGAAGGCCCGGGTGCGGGAGCTGATGGAACTGGTCGGCCTGAACCCGGAGCACTACAACCGGTACCCGCACGAGTTCTCCGGGGGCCAGCGCCAGCGCGTCGGCATCGCCCGGGCGCTGGCGCCGGGGCCCCGGCTGGTGGTGGCCGACGAGCCGGTCTCCGCGCTGGACGTCTCGATCCAGGCCCAGGTGGTCAACCTGCTACGGGGCCTGCAACGCGAGCTGGGTCTGGCCTTCGTCTTCATCGCCCACGACCTGGCCGTGGTCCGGCACTTCTGCCAGCGGGTCGCGGTGATGTACCTCGGCCGGATCGTCGAGGTCGGCGACCGGGACGACATCTACGGACGCCCGCAGCACCCGTACACCCGGGCGCTGCTGTCGGCGGTGCCGGACGTCACGCGCCTCGGTCCGGCCGGGCGGAGCCGGCTCTGCGGCGACGTGCCCACCCCGCTCGACCCGCCGTCGGGCTGCCGGTTCCGCAGCCGCTGCCCGAGGGCACGCGACCGGTGCGCGGTCGAGGAGCCGGCGCTCGTCCGGCGCGACGGCGGTAACCAGGCCACCGCCTGCCACTTCCCGGAGGCGGGGCCGCTCGGCGCGATGCCGGCGGACGGGACGGAGGCAGGGGTGCCGGCATGAGCATGTCGCCGGTGGACGGTGCGGCGCTGGCCGAGATCGAGTCCGGCGGGGCGGCCGGTGCCGCGGCCGGGGGATCCCGGGAGCGCCGGATCGTCGGCCGTTCGCCCGGGCAGCTCGCCTGGCTGCGGCTGCGCCGCGACCGCACCGCGCTGGTCAGCGGGGCGATGCTGGTTCTGTTCGTGCTGGTGGCGCTCGCCGCCCCGCTGATCGAGCTGGTCTACGGCATCGGCCCACGGGACCAGTTCCAGAGCAAGCTGGACGGGTTCGGCATGCCGCTCGGCTACGCCGGAGGTGTCTCCGGCGACCACTTCTTCGGGCTGGAACCCGGGCTGGGGCGGGACATCTTCATCCGCCTCGTCCACGGCCTGCGTACGTCGTTGTTCATCGCGTTCGCGGCGGCGGTGCTCACCGCCGTGATCGGCGTGGTGCTCGGCACGCTGGCCGGCTACCTGGGTGGCTGGCTGGACGCGGTGGTCAACTGGATCACCGATCTGACCCTCGCCCTGCCCTTCCTGGTCATCGCGCTCGCCCTGATGCCGACGCTGACCCTGCGTTTCTACGGCCAGCGGGACGCGGTGCCGCCGGCCTTCGGGGTCGGGGTGCTGATCGCGATCTTCGCCGTCTTCGGCTGGACCAGCACCGCCCGGCTGGTCCGCGGCCAGGTGATCGCGCTGCGCGAGCGGGAGTTCGTGGAGGCGGCCCTGGCCAGCGGGGCGGGGCTCGGCCACATGCTGTTCCGGCAGTTGCTGCCGAACACCTGGGCCCCGATCCTGGTGTCCTTCTCGCTCGCGGTGCCGCAGTTCATCACCAGCGAGGCGGCGCTGTCGTTCATCGGCGTCGGGCTGACCGAGGAGACCCCGAGCTTCGGCCGGATGATCTACCAGAGCCTGGACTACCTCCAGACCGACCCGGCGTTCGTCTTCTTCCCCGGCGTCATGATCTTCGCGCTGGTGTTCGCCTTCAACCTGTTCGGGGACGCGCTACGCGACGCGCTCGACCCGAAGTCGTCGAGGTAGGGAACCTATGGCGCGTTTCCTGGTCAAGCGGACCCTCTCGGCGGTGCTCACCCTCTTCGCGGTCAGCGTGCTGACCTTCCTGATGTTCTTCGCGCTGCCGCGCGACCCGGTCAGCGGCATGTGCCCGAAGAACTGCAACCCGGAGCGGCTGGAGCGGGTGCGCCAGGAGTTGGGCCTACGCGATCCGCTGGTGAGCCAGTACGCGGGCTACATGAAGGGCATCGTCACCGGGCGGGATCTGGGCAGCGCCCAGGGCGGGCGCTGTGACGCGCCGTGCCTGGGCTGGTCGTACGTCAACAACGAGGCGGTCACCGACACGCTCGCCCGGGTACTGCCGGTGACGCTGAGCATCGTCATTCCGGCGGCGATCCTGTGGCTGCTGCTCGGAGTGGGTCTGGGCATGATCTCCGCGCTGCGTCGGGGCACCTGGCTGGACCGGGCGGCGATCGGCTTCTCGCTCACCGGTGCCTCGTTGCAGCTGTACTTCGTCGGCGCGGTGCTGCTGCTGGTCTTCGTCTACACGCTGCGCTGGTTGCCGGTGCCGGGCTACACGTCGCTGTTCGAGGATCCGCTGCGCTGGGCCAGTGGGCTGGTGCTCGCCTGGGTGTCGCTGGCGTTCCTGTTCTCCGCGATCTACGCCCGGCTGTTCCGGGCCCAGATGCTGGAGACGCTCAGCGAGGACTTCGTCCGTACCGCGCGGGCCAAGGGCCTGGGCCGGACGGGGGTGTACGGGCGGCACGCGCTGCGCGCGGCGATCACGCCGGTGGTGACCGTCGCCGGGTTGGACGTGGGCGCGGCGCTCGGCGGCACGGTGATCACCGAGACGACCTTCGGCATCCAAGGGCTCGGCCGGACGGCGGTCGAGGCCGTACGCGCCGGTGACCTGCCGACCATCATGGCCACGGTGCTGGTCGCGGCGGTCTTCGTGGTGCTGGCGAACGTGCTGGTGGACCTGCTCTACGCGGCCATCGACCCGCGGGTCCGGCTCGGCTGAGTCGCGCGGGGCCGGCTGAATCCCGGGGTGCACCGACCGTCGCTGGCGGAATTTATCGGCAATAGTTACATACTTCGAAGGTTTTCTTTACGATCCTCGGGATGCCGGTGTCCGGCCGGCGACACCTGGGTGGAGGAGGTAGCGGATGAGACCACGCGTGGCGGCCGCGGCTGGTGGCGCGATCGCACTGGTGGTAGCGCTGGGAGCCTGCACGAAGAACACCGGCGAAGGCGCCACTGTGGACAACGAACGGCAGCAGACCGGAGTCATCGCCACCGACCCGAAGGACTCGATGGGGCCGGCCCCGGCGGTGGACGGAGCCCAGGCCGGGGGGACCTTCACCATCATCCGGGAGACCCCCATCTCCCACCTGGACCCGCAGCGGACGTACTCGTTCGCGGGCCTGATGGCCGCGCCGCTGTTCGCGCGTTTCCTCACCACCTGGAAGGACGACGGCAAGGGCAACCTGGTCCTGGTCGGCGACCTGGCCGAGACGCCGGGCAGCAACGTCAACAACGACTGCAAGGTCTGGGAGTTCAAGATCAAGGATGGGGTGAAGTTCGAGGACGGCCGGCCGGTCACCGCGAAGGAGATCGCGTACGGCATCGCCCGTTCCTTCGACCCGGACCTCAGCGGCGGCCCCACCTACCTACAGGAGTGGCTGGCCGACACCCCGCAGTACGACACCAGGTGGGACTTCAAGGCCAACCGCACCGCGCTGCCGCCCGGCCTGACCACGCCGGACGACCGCACGCTGCGCTTCGAGTTCGCCAAGCCCCGCTGCGACCTGCCGTTCGCGGTGTCGCTGCCGGCCACCGCGCCGCTGCCGCCGGACAAGGACACCGGGGTCAACCTCGGCAACGCGCCCTTCTCGTCCGGGCCGTACAAGGTCACCCAGTACCAGGCGGGCGTCGAGATCGTGATGGAGCGCAACGAGCACTGGGATCCGGACACCGACCCGGTACGCCACCAGTACCCGGACCGGTTCGTCTGGAGCTTCGGCCCGACTCCGGACGCCGCGGCCAACCGGGTGATCGCCGACAACGGTGCCGACCAGAGCGCCCTGTCGTGGAACTACGTGCCCGCGTCGCTGGTGGCCCGGGTCGCGGGCGACGCGGCGCTGCGGTCCCGGACCATCCTGTCCCCGACGCCCAGCGCCAACCAGTTGGTCATCAACAACCAGCGGGTCACCGACCTGAAGGTGCGCCAGGCACTCAACTACGCCGTCGACCGGGAGGGTCTGGTCAAGGTGCTGGGTGGGCAGAACATCGCCGCGCCGATGACCACGCTGATGCCGCCGGCCACCATCGGCTACCAGGCGTACGACGCGTACCCGGCGGGACCGAACGGCGATCCGGAGAAGGCGCGGGAACTGCTCGGCGGGCAGACCCCGGAGCTGGTCCTCGGCGCGGCCGACAGCTCGGTCGAGCAGCAGGTGGCGACGCAGCTCAAGGGCAACCTGGAGCGGGCCGGATTCAAGATCACGATTCGGAACATCCCGGACGACGCGAAGCTCGAAGAGATCAAGAAGAAGGACAACCCCTGGGATTTGTACCTCGGCTCCTGGGCCGCCGACTGGCCGAGCGGCGCGTCGATCCTGCCGGTGCTCTACGACGGTCGCAGCATCAAGGCCGAGGGCAACAGCAACCAGGCGTACTTCGACGACCCCACGATCAACGCCGAGTTCGACCGGATCCTCACCCTGTCCCCGGCCGAGCAGGGCCCGGAGTGGGCGAAACTCGATGAGCGGATCATGAAGGAGCACGCCCCGGTGGTCCCGCTCTACGTCGACGTGGCGTACCTGGTGCACGGCTCGAAGGCCGGCGGGATCTTCGTCTCCAGCGTCTTCGGCTACCCGTCCTTCGTCAACGCCCACCTGAAGCCCTGAGGTGTAAGGAAGGGCCCCTTTTTAACGCCTCGTGCATAGCAGGGGCCCCCTCTTAACAGCTTGGGTTCTAGGGGTCGTTGCAACAGCTGATCGTTTCAGGGGTTGCGATGTTCCAGGTTCGCGGGGATCGAGGGCCGCAGGGTCGTAAGAAGCT
>NZ_JBFBAO010000054.1:0-26229 GCF_040682255.1 Micromonospora sp. NPDC051296
GTAGTCGAATTTCTCGACGGCGCGGATGAGGCCGAGGTTGCCTTCCTGGATGAGGTCGAGGAAGGCCATGCCGCGGCCCGTGTACCGCTTGGCGAGCGAGACGACCAGCCGGAGGTTCGCCTCCAGCAGGTGGTTCTTGGCGCGCTCGCCGTCCCGGGAGATCCAGAGCAGGTCGCGCTGCATCTCGCGGACGAGCTTCTCCTCGCCCTCGTCGGCCGCGCGCAGACGCTCGGCGGCGTAGAGCCCGGCCTCGATCCGCTTGGCGAGCTCCACCTCCTGCTCGGCGTTGAGCAGCGGCACCTTGCCGATCTGCTTGAGGTACGCCCGGACCGAGTCGGCCGAGGCGGTCAGCTCGGCGTCCCGGCGCGCCTGCTTGAGCGCCTCGGACTCCTCGTCGTCCCACTCGAAGTCGTTGTCGCTGGCGGAGCTCGCCGCGTCGGCTGCGGCGGCCCGGGCCAGCTCGACCGGCTCCTCGACCACCACGTCCTCGATCTCGGCGGCGAGTTCCTCGGGATCGACCTCGCCCTCAGCGGCCTCCCCGTTGGCCTTGCCGGCGGGCTTCGCGGCACCGGTCGCGGCGGCCACCGTCGCCTTGGTGGCACGGGTGGACTTCTTGGCCGGCGCGGCGGCCTTGGCGGCCACCTCGGCGGTGGTCCCGGCCTTGCGCGAGGTCGCCTTCCGTGGCGCCGGCGCCGGCGCCTCCTCGGCGGCGGGTGCCTGCTTCGGAGCGGGCGGCGCGGCCTTCTTGGTGGTCTTGGCGGTGGTGGCCCGGGACGCCGGGGTCGCGGAGCGGGCGGCGGCGACCCGGCGGCGGGTGCTGGCCGAGCCGTCGACCACGACGGTTACCCCGGCCTCGGAGAGCGCCCGCAGGATCTTCTTGGCCTGGGCCGGAGTCACCTCGGCGGACTCGACGGTGCGCGCGAGCTGGGCCGACGTGAGCTGGCCGCCGGCGCTCTGCGCGTGGGCGATCAGGGTGTCGGTGAGCGAGCGAACGTCGGCGCCGGTCTGGCGGGGTTCTGTCACGAATGACCTTCCGGAGGCGAAGAGCGAGCACGGCCGGATCGTCCGGCGCAGCGTGGGGCACCGTGCCGGGCGATGTGGTTGAGGGACCCCCGTGTCCCGGGCCGGCCGGTCGTCGGGCGGTCCGTGGCGCGTGGGCAGGGGTGAATTGTAACGCCGTCTGCGGCGATCATCCTGCGCCGCACGGCTGACCGGCGATCGGGACCGCCGATTCGGTGCGCTTGTGGACTTTGTAAGGATGATACCCGCGCGGGACCCGGAAACCCGGCCGTGCGGGAAGGGGACGGACGATGGACTCGGCACCGCCGCCGCAGGAACTGCTGGAAATAGCGATCGACGTGGCGCGGGACGCGGCCGCCACCGCGCACCGGATGCGGGCCGAGGGTGTCTCCGTGGCGGCGACCAAGAGCACCGTCACCGACGTGGTGACCGCAGCCGACCGCGCGGTCGAGCGCCAGATCACCGATGCGCTGCGCCGGCTGCGGCCGGACGACGCCGTGCTGGGCGAGGAGTACGGCGCGGCGGAGCGCGGTACGGACGCCCCGGCGCGGGTGCGGTGGATCGTGGATCCGATCGACGGCACGGTCAACTACCTGTACGGGCTGCCGCATTGCGGGGTGTCGATCGCCGCAGAGGTGGACGGCGAGGTGGTGGCGGGTGTGGTCCGCAACATCCACACCGGCGACGAGTGGACCGCGACCCTCGGTGGCGGCGCCTGGCGGGACGGGCGGCGCCTGCGCTGCTCCACCGAGACCGACCTCGGCCAGGCACTGGTGATCACCGGCTTCGGCTACGACCCAAGCCGCCGGGCGCACCAGGCCCGGGTGGTGGCCGAGCTGATCCCGCAGGTGCGGGACATCCGCCGGCTCGGCGCGGCCGCCGTCGACCTCTGCGTGGTCGCCGAGGGGCGGGCCGACGCCTACTACGAGAAGGGGCTGGCGGCCTGGGACCAGGCGGCCGGGGGGCTGGTGGCGGCCGAGGCCGGCCTGGTGATCGGCGGTCTCAAGGGGCTGGCACCCGGACCGGACATGGTCATCGCCGCGCCGCCCGCGCTGTTCGGCCCCCTACACGACCGCCTGGCCGAGTTGGACGCCTCCGGCGGCCCCTGAGCCGCCCGGCCGGCCGATCGGCAGTCCGGCCGCTCGTCCGGTCAGATCGGCCCGTCCGGTCAGATCGACAACCGGCCGGACGGGCGATCCGGTCGGCCCGGCGGTCAGTCGACCGGCATCGGGCAGGAACCCGGCGGGGCGTTCGGGGCGCCGAGGTCGCCGAGGGACTGGTTGACCTCGGTGGTGGTGGCCAACTGCTGGAAGCTGTTGCCGAGCGTCACCTTGACGACATCGGTGGTGATTTTGGGGTCGTACTCGTGATCGGCGTCGTTCAGGAAGTACGCCCGCAGCAGGTGCGCCGCGCCGACGCCCTTCGGGCCGTAGCGCAGCACCGCCACCTCGTCGATCTGCTTCTTCGCGGTGGATTCCTTCTCCACCTGGAAGTTGCGGTTGCGGAAGTCGTCGCCGACGCTGGCCGCCAACCCGGGGCGGTCGGTGCCGTTGAGCACCTCGATCTTGACTTCCTTGGCCTCGCGCAGGGTGACGTCGGCGCGCGGCCAGTCATCGGGGCAGCCCTCGGCCAGACCGGCGTTACCCTGGGTGTCCCGGACCATGGCGACGATCACGAAGACCAGGGCGACCACAGCCAGCATGCCGACGACAACGAGTGCTCGCACTCGCGCAAAGCTCATCAGGGCGCTCCCGGGCAGTGATGGGTGGCGGCGACTGTCAGCGGTCGGGCCGCCCCGCCGGCCGTCAGTTACGCCGCTGAGGTTAACGGTTGTCCGACCGTCGCGTGAAACAGTCCGACATGCCGGCGCGGCATCCAAGAACCGGGTAGTACTACCCCTATCTTCGTGTCGCCTGAGTCACATTGGGAACAACTTCCCGTGCAGGGGCGTACATCTCAGCCACGAGGGCGGTATACATGCCTCGCCCAAAGGGGGGGTAGGGTTCCGCGCTCGCCGGGGGAGTTTCTCCGGCGGTCTGACCCGAGCGGTCGTCGGGTCAGGTGGCCGACACTAGCGATGGCCGGCCAGCGGAACCGAAACAGCGTCGTCCGGCGTTACAACCGGAAGCGACAACATCGAAATGGGAGAGTGAAACCGATGGCCACCGACTACGACGCCCCGCGCCGCGACGAGGTCGACCTCGGCGAGGACAGCCTGGAAGAGCTCAAGGCCCGGCGTGTCGACTCGCAGTCGGGCGCCGTGGACGTCGACGAGGCCGAAGTGGCTGAGAGCTTCGAGTTGCCCGGCGCCGACCTGGCCGACGAGGAGCTCACGGTCAAGGTGCTGCCGATGCAGCAGGACGAGTTCCGCTGTGCCCGCTGCTTCCTGGTGCACCACCGCAGCCAGTTGGCGATCGAGCGTAACGGCGAGCTGATCTGCCGCGAGTGCGTCTGAACGACGGGTACGGCACCACCACCAAAGCGGCGGCTCCCGAGCGGAGCCGCCGCTGCCCGGCTCGGCGAGCGCCGCGCCGGTCGACCTGGTTGACTCGTGAGGCATGGCCGTCGCGCCGGCGGTCGTCCACCCGGGAGGTCGGGTCATGAGCGAGCGTCAGCGAGCGAATCATCGGCTCAGTACGGTGGTGCCTCATGGCGGCACGGAGCGTAGCGGAGTGCCGTCATGAGCGAACGGAGCGAGCGAATCGTCAGGCTCAGTGCGGTGGTGCCTCATGGCGGCACGGAGCGCAGCGGAGTGCCGTCATGAGCGAACGCGGTGAGCGTGGGGATGAGCTGGACGCGACGATCGTGGCGCTGACCGCCGACGAGGTCGAGCCGGCGACTCGCCGCCAGTTGCTCGGTCGACTGGTCGGCCAGGCCCGGTCCCGGGGGGTCGGGGACCTGTTCAAACCGAAGGCGGCGCTGCGCTGGATGGTCGACACGGTCGCCGAGATCGCGCCGCACGTGCCGATCCGTGACCTGGCCACGCTGCGTCGGCACTTCCCCGGTCTGGACGGCGAGGAGCTGGCCGACCGGCTGGTGCGCAACGCGTCCCGGGCGACGGCGGGGATCGGCGCGGCCGGCGGCGGCGCCTCCGCGGTGCAGTGGACGGTCGCGCCGAGCCTGCTGTCCGCGCCTGTCCTGCTCGCCGCCGAGACGGTCACGGTGGTGGCGATCGAGCTGAAGCTGACCGGTGAACTGCACGAGGTCTACGGGGTCCCGCTGCCCGCTGGCGGCACCCAGCGGACGGTGGCCCTGGTGCATGCCTGGGCCAACCAGCGCGGGGTCAACCCGATGATGCCCGGCGTGGGTATCGGCGCCGTGCTCGGCACGGCTGCCCGCCACGAGCTGCGGGACACCCTGCTCAAGCGGTTCGGCCGCAACCTGACCACGCTGGGGCCCTTCCTCACTGGCGCCGCGGTGGCGAGCTACCTGAACCGGCGGGCCACCCGCACGCTGGCCGACCAGCTCCGCACCGACCTGCGCCGGCAGCGGCGCAGCCTGCCCGGGGTCCCGCCGGCCCTGCCCGGCACCCCGCCCGCGCTGCCCGGTGCGCCCTGACCGCCGGTTCCGGCGAGGTCAGTGGGGCCTGGGCCGTTGCGGGGCGGGCGTGGCCGGTCAGCGGGCCGCGTCGCGGGCGGCCAGGAGGGCCTCGGCCAGCTCGACCGGGTGCCGGGAGCTGACCACCCAGAACGGGGTGGGATCGGCCGGGTCGTCGAGGACGACCTGGACCGCGCCCCGGATCCACGGACGCTGCACGACGAACGCCAGCGGGTCGGCGCCGACGCCGAGCACCTCACGCCGCCCGTCGGCATCCAACGGGACGGCGTCGGCGACGAACCGCACCGGCAGCCGGGCGTCGTCGACCCGCAGCTCGCCATCGGTCACCGCGATCCGGATCCGGCCCAGCCAGGCCAGCCCGGCGACGGTGGCCGGCAGCAGCACCGCGAACGGCAACCAGGCGCGTACGCCGGCCCCGCCCATCCACACCTCGACGGCGAGCAGGGCGGCGGCGGCCAGCCCCGCCAGCCACAGCCACCAGGGCAGGAGGAGCCGTTCGGCGTACGCCGGGGTCGCCGTGGTGGACGAAGGTGACGGTGACTGGCTCACTCGTGCCAGGGTACGGCGCGCAGCCACCCGGGTACCGGGCAGGATGGCAGGGTCACCCCCAGCGGAACGGACGAAAGAGGGAGACCGTGACCGATCTGGTGCCCGTGCCGGTCCGGCAGCTCGACCCCGAGCTGCCGCTGCCGGCGTACGCCCATCCCGGTGACGCCGGCGCCGACCTGGTGGCGGCCACCGACGTCGAGTTGCCGCCCGGCGGTCGGGCGTTGGTGCCGACCGGCGTGGCGATCGCGTTGCCCGAGGGGTACGTGGGTCTGGTCCACCCCCGATCGGGGCTTGCGGCCAGACTCGGCGTGACGGTGCTCAACGCGCCCGGTACGGTCGACGCCGGCTACCGGGGTGAGATCCTGGTCAACCTGATCAACCATGATCGGGCCGTGCCGGTGAGGATCTCCCGGGGCGACCGGATCGCGCAACTCGTTGTGCAACGGGTGGAACGGGCGGTCTTCCAGCCGGTGGCCGAGCTGCCGGCGTCTGGACGCGGGACCGGCGGGCACGGCTCCACCGGCGGGCACGCCAGGCTGGTACCGCCGCCGGCGACGGACGGCGCGGACGGAAGAGGTGGCACGGTGAGTGCGAACAGCGGAGGGTGGACCCAGTGATCTTCTCCCGAAAGCGGGCCGCGGGACGGCATGCCCGCGACGAGCGGGCCACCGACGTGCCCGAGGGCGCCGAGTCGGTCCCGGCGGAGCCGGCGCGCGGGCCGTACGACGTCACCGAGGCGCCTGACGGGGTGCAGCGGCTCGACCTGGGCAGCCTGCAGATCCCGGCGGTGCCCGACGTCGAGGTGCGGGTGCAGGCCGACCAGCAGGGTGTGATCCAGCAGGTCGTGCTGGTGCACGGGCAGAGTGCCCTGCAACTCGGCGTCTTCGCCGCCCCGCGCTCCGAGGGGATCTGGGACGAGGTGCGCGAGGAGATCCGCCAGTCCCTGTTCAAGGATGGCGCCGCCGCGCAGGAGGTGACCGGCGAGTACGGCACCGAGCTGCACGCCCGGGTGCGTACCGAGGACGGGTTGACCGACCTGCGGTTCGTCGGCGTCGACGGGCCGCGGTGGATGGTCCGGGCGGTGTACCAGGGTGAGGCGGCCACCAACCCGGCGGCCGCCGGCCCGCTGGCCCAGTGCATGGACGGCCTGGTCGTCGACCGGGGCGGGGAGGCCAAGCCGGTGCGCGAGCCCTTGCCGCTGCGGCTGCCCCGCGAGGCGGGTGAAGCGGCCGGGCAGCCCGACCAGGCCGAAGCCGACGCCGCGTCGGCGCCGGGTGCCCGATGAGGCGGGCCCTTGCCGGAGCGCCGGGACGGCCCCGATCGGCGTACGCTGGCGGGAGCCGTTCCGGCGCCGCCGGAGCGGCAGCGGGTGCTGGCGGTAGCCAGCCGGGTTGGAGAGGGTGACGCGGAGGTCATGACGGCCGACGAGGGTCGGGGTTCGCTGCGGCGGATGCTGCGCCGGCTCACCGCCAGCGAGGCCGAGATCGAGGCGCAGCAGCTGCAACAGGAGAGCGCCCGGTGCGGCGCGGTGCCGGTGCTGCAGTGCGCCCGAGGGCAGGTGGCCTCGGTCACCGGCCGGCTGCGTACGGTCGTCTACACGCCGCGGACCAACCTGCCGGCGTTGGAGGCGGACCTCTACGACGGCAGCGACGTCGTGACGCTGGTCTGGCTCGGGCGTCGGCGCATCACCGGCATCGAACCGGGGCGGCACCTGACCGCCAAGGGGCGGATCGCGATCCGGGACGAGCGCAAGGTGATCTACAACCCGTACTACGAGCTGGAGCCGTCGAAGTGAACCTGAAGGGCGGGCGATGACCACGGGACAGCAACCGGCAACCCAGCCGGGGACCGGGCCGGCGGACGAGGAGCGGCTGCCCACCGTCGCCGAGCAGATGGCCGACCAGCTCGGTGGTTGGCGGGGGCTGGTCGAGTCCAGCATCCCGGTGGTGGTCTTCGTGGTCGTCAACATCCTCGGCGAGCTGCGCCCCGCGGTGATCGCGTCGGTGGGCGTGGCGGTGCTGATCGGGGCGTTGCGGCTGGCCCAGCGGCGGCCGGTGCGGCACGCCGTCAACGGGTTGTTCGGCATCGCCATCGGTGCCGCCATCGCCTGGCGCACCGGCGAGGCCCGCGACTTCTACCTACCCGGCATCCTCTACGGCATCGGCTACGGGCTGGCGCTGCTGGTTTCGGCGCTGATCCGGCAGCCCCTGGTCGGTTGGCTCTGGTCGGTGCTGGTGGCCAAGGGCAGCTCCGAGTGGCGCGACGACCCGAAACTGGTGCGGACCTTCACCGGGTTGACCGTGCTGTGGGGCGTGGTCTGGCTGGCCAAGGTGGGCGTGCAGGCCGGGCTCTACCTCGCCGAGCAGGACACCGCGCTCGGTGTGGCCCGGCTGGCCCTGGGCTACCCGCCGTACGTGCTGCTGCTGCTGATCACGGTCTGGACCGTACGCCGGGTCACCCGGGAACCGGAGCCCGCGCCGCTGGCCAGCTGAGCGGGCTCGGCGCCCGCTCGCCGCCTCACCGCGAGTCGCGGGTGCGCTCGACGCTGCCCGGACCGAGCACCACCTCCCGGACGGCGTCCTCCACCTCGGCCGTGCAGACGAAGATCAGCTCGTCGCCGGCCTCGATCGGGTCGTCCTGGCTTGGCACCAGCACCCGCTTGCCGCGCAGGATCGCCACCAGCGCGGCGTCCCGGGGCAGCGGCACCGCGTGCAGCGGCTGCCCGACGTACGGCGCGGTCGGCGGCAATGTGATCTCGACGAGGTTGGCCTCGCCCTGCCGGAAGGTCATCAGGCGGACCAGGTCGCCGACCGTCACCGCCTCCTCGACCAGCGCGGCCATCACCCGTGGCTTGCTGACCGCCACGTCCACGCCCCACTGCTCGGTGAACAGCCACTCGTTCTCGGCCCGGTTGACCCGCGCGACCACCCGGGGCACCGCGAACTCGGTCTTGGCCAGCAGCGAGACCACGAGGTTGACCTTGTCGTCGCCGGTCGCCGCGACCACCACGTCGCAGCCGGCGAGGTCGGCCTCCTCCAGGCTGGCCAGCTCGCACGCGTCGGCCAGCACCCACTCCGCGGCCGGCACCCGGTCGGGCCGCAGCATCCGCGGCTGACGCTCGATCAGCAGGACCTGGTGGCCGTTCTCGATCAACTCCTGGGCGATCGAGCGGCCCACGTTGCCGGCGCCGGCGATGGCGATCCGCATGATCACTGCGCTCCTTCCGGCGCTGCCGCCACCGCGGTGACCGTGGCCACCATGTCGTCGGTGACCAGCATGAAGACCTGGTCGCCCTCCTGCACCACGGTGGAGGCGGTGGGCAGCGTGCCGATGCCGAAGCGGATCAGGTACGCCACCCGGGCTCCGGTCGCCTCCTCGAGGGCCGGCACCGGGCGACCGATCCAGTCCTTGTGCACCGGCACCTCGACGATCGAGACGGTGCTGGTCGGATCCCGGAAGATCTCCACGTTGCCCTCCGGCAGCAGGTGCCGCAGCATCCGGTCGGCGGTCCACCGGACGGTGGCCACGGTGGGGATGCCCAGACGCTCGTAGACCTGCGCCCGGCGCTGGTCGTAGATGCGGGCCGCCACCCGGGACACGCCGAACGTCTCGCGGGCCAGCCGAGCCGAGATGATGTTGGAGTTGTCGCCGCTGGAGACGGCGGCGAAGGCGTCCGCCCGCTCGATGCCGGCCTGGCGGAGCACGTCGCCGTCGAAGCCGGCCCCGGTGACCGTGATGCCACCGAAGTCGGGCCCCAGCCGGCGGAAGGCGTCGGCGTCCTGGTCGATGATCGCCACCGAGTGCCCTCGGGACTCCAGGTTGTGGGCCAGGGTCGAGCCGACCCGACCACATCCCATGATCACGATATGCACGCTGCCTCCCATGGGTGCGTACCGCTGCGCCTCATCGCCTGCGAGCCTGCCACGTCGGGGCCACGGGCGGGGACCGACGGTACTCCGGCGGTGCGGCGCGCCGGCCACCACCCCACGGGCGGCCAGGGCCCCCACGGCCGGCGATCGGCCCGCAGCCGGCCACCCCCGGCACGACCGCCGACGGTGGTCGTACGCTTGGCGGTTGTGGCCCGATCCACCTCCCTGCTGAAGCGGCTGCTCGTCGGTCGACCGTTCCGGTCCGACCGCCTCAAGCACACCCTGCTGCCGAAGCGCATCGCCCTGCCCGTCTTCGCCTCGGACGCGTTGTCCAGCGTGGCGTACGCGCCGGACGAGATCCTGTTGATGCTCTCCATCGCGGGCGCCTCGGCCTTCGTCTTCTCACCCTGGGTGGCCCTCGCGGTCATCGTGGTGATGTTGACGGTGGTGGCCAGCTACCGGCAGAACGTGCACGCCTACCCCTCCGGGGGTGGCGACTACGAGGTGGCCACCGTCAACCTCGGCCCCCGCTTCGGCATCGGGGTGGCCAGCGCGCTGCTGGTCGACTACGTGCTGACGGTCGCCGTGTCGGTCGCCTCCGGGGTGGCCAACCTCGGCTCGGTCATCCCGTTCGTGGCGGAGCACAAGGTGCTCATCGCGGTCAGCGCCGTGGTCCTGCTGACCGCGGTCAACCTGCGTGGCCTCAAGGAGGCGGGAAGCGCGTTCGCCATCCCCACCTACGGCTTCATGATCGTCATCGTCGGCATGATCCTCACCGGGTTGGTCCGGGTCGTGGTGCTCGGCCACGACCTGCGTGCCCCCAGTGCCGACCTGGTGATCGCCGCGGAGTGGCACGACACCACCGGCTGGGTGATGGCGTTCCTGCTGCTGCGCGCCTTCTCCTCCGGCTGTGCCGCGCTCACCGGGGTGGAGGCGATCTCCAACGGGGTGCCGGCGTTCAAGGCGCCCAAGAGCCGCAACGCCGCCACCACCCTGCTGCTGCTCGGCCTGGTCGCGGTGACCATGCTGATCGGCATCGTCTGGCTGGCCCGGCTCACCGGGTTGCAGTTCGTCGAGGACCCGCACCACCAGATCGTCGCCGGCCCCGAGGGGTACGTGCAGAAGACGGTCACCGCCCAGCTCGGCGAGACGATCTTCGGCGCCAACTCGGTGCTGCTGTTCCTGGTGGTCGGGGTGACCGCCACGATCCTTTTCGTGGCCGCCAACACGGCGTTCACCGGCTTCCCGGTCCTCGGCTCGATCCTCGCCCAGGACCGCTACCTGCCCCGGCAACTGCACACCCGGGGCGACCGGCTCGCCTTCTCCAACGGGATCCTCTTCCTGGCCGGCTTCGCGATCGTGCTGATCGTCGGCTTCCAGGCCGAGGTGACCAAGCTCATCCAGCTCTACATCGTGGGGGTCTTCGTCTCGTTCACCCTCTCCCAGGCCGGGATGATCCGGCACTGGAACCGGCACCTGCGTACCGAGCGGGATCCGCGGACGCGCCGCCGGATGGTCCGCTCCCGGGCCATCAACGCCTTCGGCATGGCGATGACCGGGGCGGTGCTGGTCATCGTGCTGGTCACCAAGTTCCTGCTGGGCGCCTGGATCGCCATCGTCGCGATGGGCGTGATCTACCTGCTGATGCTGGCCATCCGCCGGCACTACGACCGGGTCGCCGTGGAGCTGACCCCGGACGAGGGGCGGCCGGTGCTGCCCGCCCGTAACCACGCGATCGTGCTGGTCAGCAAGCTGCACCAGCCGACCCTGCGGGCGGTGGCGTACGCCCAGGCCACCCGGCCGGACACGCTCACCGCGGTGACCGTGAACGTGGACGACAACGACACCCGGCAGTTGCAGGCCGACTGGGAGCGGCGGGACGTGCCGATCCCGCTGACCGTGATCGACTCGCCGTACCGGGAGATCACCCGCCCGATCCTGAGCTACGTGGCCGGCGTCCGCCGGGACTCGCCGCGCGACGTGGTCACCGTCTTCATCCCGGAGTACGTCGTCGGACGCTGGTGGGAGAACCTGCTGCACAACCAGAGCGCGCTGCGGCTGAAGGGCCGGCTGCTGTTCGAGCCGGGGGTGATGGTGACCAGCGTGCCGTGGCAGCTCGCCTCCACCGCCGGAAAGGATCTCGATCGGATGGACGCCACCCTGGGCCGGGGGCCGGTCCGCGGCCCCCGGATCGCGCCACGCAGCACGCTGCCACCGAGCGTCCCGCCGGTGGCCCCCACCCGGCCCGGCACCGGCCAGCCGGATGGTGAGGCGCAGTGAGCGAGTGGCAGCGAGCGAGCCATCAACGCAGCGACAGCGCTCAGGCCGGCGCCGAGCGTAGCGAGGTGGCGGCGTGAGCGAGCGGAGTGAGCGAACCGTTGGGCATAGCAGCGTGGCGTCTCGCGCCGCCGGTGAGCGAAGCGAGGTGGCGGTGTGAGCGGGTTGGAAGAGGCGCAGCGGGTCGAGCTGACCGTGGCGGCGGTGGCCCCCGGTGGGCACTGCGTGGCCCGGGTGGACGGCCAGGTGGTCTTCGTCCGGCACGCCCTGCCCGGCGAGCGGGTGGTGGCCGAGGTCACCGAGGTGCACCGGGGCTTCGTCCGGGCCGACGCGGTGGCCGTGCTGGAGGCTGCCCCGGACCGGGTCGCCCCGCCCTGCCCGTACGCGCGGCCGGGTCGCTGCGGCGGCTGTGACCTGCAACATGTCGCCCCGGACGCCCAACTGCGCTGGAAGGCCGCGGTCGTCCGCGAGCAGCTCACCCGCCTCGGCGGCCTCGACGAGGCCGAGTGCGACGCCCTGGACGTGCGGGTCGAGGCGCTGCCGGGCGGCCCGCTCGGCTGGCGCTCCCGGGTCCGCTACGCGGTGGACGCCGCGGGCCGGGCCGGGCTGCTCAAACACCGCTCGCACGAGGTGGTGCCGGTGGACCGCTGCCTGATCGCCCACCCGGCCATCCAGGAGCTGCCGGTGCTCACTGCGACCGGGGCCTGCTGGCCGGACGCCGACGCGGTGGAGACGGTCGCCTCCACCGGCGGGGATGTCGCGGTGACCGCCCTCGCAGCCGGGCGTACCCGGGTGGTGAGCGGACCGGGCCGGGTCCGGGAGCGGGCCGTGGGCCGGGAGTGGTCGCTGCCCGCCTCGTCGTTCTGGCAGGTCCACCCCGCCGCGGCGGACACCCTGGTCGGTGCGGTGCTGGAGCTGACCGGGCCACGGCCGGGGGAGACGGCCTGGGATCTCTACGGCGGGGCCGGGCTGTTCGCCGCGGCGCTGGCCGACCGGGTCGGTGAGGCCGGGCGGGTCACCCTGGTCGAGGCGGCCGGCGACGGCGTCACGGCGGCCCGGGAGAACCTGCGTGACCTGCCCCGGGTGGAGGTGGTGGCGGCCCGGGTGGAGACCGCGCTGGCCCGCCGCCGGGTCACCGGGCCGGTCGACGTGGTGGTGCTCGACCCGCCCCGGTCCGGGGCTGGTGCCCGGGTGGTCCGCGACGTGGTCGCCGCCGGGCCTCGCGCGGTGGCCTACGTGGCCTGCGACCCGGCCGCGTTCGCCCGGGACCTGCGGGTCTTTACCAGCCTCGGCTGGCGGCTGGCGGCGCTGCGCGGGTACGACCTCTTCCCGATGACCCAGCACGTGGAGCTGGTCGGGCTGCTGCTGCCGGACTGAGTCGAGCCGGCTCGTTAGCCTGGCGCGGTGAAGATCGTCGGGCTGATGTCGGGTACCTCGTACGACGGGGTGGACGTGGCGGTGGCCGAGTTCACCGCCGAGGGCGACACCCTGTGGTTGCGGCCGCTCGGGCATCGGGGCCTCGACCACGACGACGAGCTGCGCGCCGCGATCGCGGCGGTGCTGCCGCCGACGACGACCACGATCGAGGCCGTCTGCCGGCTCGACAACCGGCTGGGGGAGGTCTTCGCCGAGGCCGCGGCGGTGGGCGTGGCGCTGGCCGGTGGCGACGTCGACGGCGTCGTGTCGCCCGGGCAGACCGTCTTCCACTGGGTCGAGGACCGGCGGACCCGGGGCACCCTGCAACTGGGCTCGGTGGCCCGGGTGGCCGCCCGGGTCGGCGTACCCGTGCTCAGCGACCTGCGCTCGGCGGACGTCGCCGCCGGCGGGCAGGGCGCGCCGTTGGTGCCGGCCTTCGACGCGCTGCTGCTGGCCGGCGGCGGGGCGGCGCCGCGGGCGGCGTTGAACCTGGGCGGCATCGCCAACCTCACCGTGGTCGCGGCCGGGGCGCCGGTGCTCGGGTACGACGTGGGTCCGGCCAACGCCCTGCTCGACGCCGCCGCCCGGCGCCTGCTCGACGCCGCCTGCGATCGTGACGGTGCCCGGGCGGCGGCCGGCCGGGTCCACGACGCCCTGCTCGCCGAACTGCTCGCCGAGCCGTACTACGCCGCGCCGCCGCCGAAGTCGACCGGCAAGGAGTTGTTCCACGCCCGGTACCTCGACGAGCGGCTGGCCGCCGTCGGCGGGCCGGTGCCGGCCGACGACGTGTTCGCCACGCTGACCGAGCTGACCGCCCGGGTGGTGGCCGACGCCTGCGACCGGCACCGGGTGGTCGAGGTGGTCGCCGCCGGTGGCGGGGTGCGCAACCCGACCCTGTGGCGGCGGCTCGCCGCGCTCGGCGCCGGTCGCTGGCGGTTGCGTACCACCGACGAGCTGGGCATCCCGGCGGAGGCGAAGGAGGCGTACGCGTTCGCCCTGTTGGGCTGGCTGTCCTGGCACGGCTTGCCGGGGGCGCTCCCGTCGGTGACCGGGGCCACCCGCGCGGCGGTGCTCGGCTCCTGGACGCCCGCCGGGCCGCCGTACCGGGCCGGTCCCGGCGCGCCCGGCGCTGGCCCGCGGATCATGCCGCCACGCCGGCTGCGGGTGCGGGACTGACCTCCCGCTCAGTACCGCGGGCCCGGCGACCCGGGCTGCGTGGTGCGCGAGGGCCGATAGACTCTGCGGTCATGAGTGTTGAAGAGGACACGGCCAACCAGGGCCGGCTGCTGGCCGCGGTGCACGGTCCCCAGGACGTCAAGCGGATGTCGGCCACCGAGCTGGACATCCTCGCCGCCGAGATCCGTGACTTCCTGATCGCCAAGGTGTCACGCACCGGCGGGCACATCGGCCCCAACCTGGGCGTGGTGGAGCTCACCCTCGCCATGCACCGGGTCTTCGACTCTCCCCGTGACCGGCTGCTGTTCGACACCGGCCATCAGGCGTACGTGCACAAGATCGTCACCGGCCGGCAGGAGGGCTTCGACCAGCTGCGCCAGCGCGGTGGGCTCTCCGGCTACCCCAGCCAGGCCGAGAGCGAGCACGACATCATCGAGAACTCGCACGCCTCCACCGCCCTGTCGTACGCCGACGGGCTGGCCAAGGCGTACGCGCTGCGAGGCGAGTCGCGCAGCGTGGTGGCCGTGGTCGGCGACGGGGCGCTGACCGGCGGCATGTGCTGGGAGGCGCTGAACAACATCGCCGCCGCCGGCAACCCCCTCGTCATCGTGGTGAACGACAACGGCCGCTCGTACGCGCCGACCATCGGCGGTCTCGCCGACCATCTCTCCACGCTGCGGCTGAACCCGGGCTACGAGAAGGTCCTCGACGCGGTCAAGGACGCCCTCGGCTCGACCCCGCTGGTCGGCAAGCCGATGTACGAGGTGCTGCACGCGGTCAAGAAGGGCATCAAGGACGCGGTCGCGCCGCAGGCGATGTTCGAGGACCTCGGCATCAAGTACGTCGGCCCGGTCGACGGGCACGACGTGGCCGCGGTCGAGTCGGCGCTGCGGGCGGCGAAGAACTTCGGCGGCCCGGTGATCGTGCATGCGGTCACCCGCAAGGGCTATGGCTACCGCCCGGCCGAGGAGGACGAGGCGGACTGCCTGCACGGACCGGGCGGCGCCTTCGACGTCGAGACGGGTCAGCTGGTCGCCGCGCCGTCGGTGAAGTGGACGCACGTCTTCGCCGACGAGCTGGTCGCGATCGCCGACGAGCGGCCCGACGTGGTGGGCATCACCGCGGCCATGGCCGAGCCGACCGGCATCGCGAAGCTGGCCCGTAAGTACCCGGAGCGCACCTACGACGTGGGCATCGCCGAGCAGCACGCCGCCACCTCGGCGGCCGGTTTGGCGCTCGGTGGGCTGCACCCGGTGGTGGCGGTCTACGCGACCTTCCTCAACCGGGCCTTCGACCAGGTCCTGCTCGACGTGGCGATGCACAAGCTGCCGGTCACGTTCGTGCTGGACCGGGCCGGCATCACCGGCCCCGACGGGCCGAGCCACTACGGCATCTGGGACATGTCGGTCTTCGGGGTGGTGCCCGGCCTGCGGATCGCCGCCCCCCGCGACGCCGCCACCCTCCGCGAGGAGCTGCGCGAGGCGGTTGCCGTCGACGACGGCCCGACGATCCTGCGCTTCCCGACCGGTGCCGTCGCCGCCGACCTGCCCGCCGTGCGCCGGATCGGCACCGTCGACGTGCTGGCCGAGTCGGCGCGTACCGACGTACTGCTGGTCGCCGTCGGCTCCTTCGGCCAGCTGGGCATGGACGTCGCCGCCCGGGTCGCCGAGCAGGGCTACGGGGTGACCGTGGTCGACCCGCGCTGGGTCCGTCCGGTCCCGGCCGAGCTGGTCGAGCTGGCCACCGCGCACCGCCTCGTGGTCACCGTCGAGGACGGCGTCCGGGTCGGCGGCGTCGGCGACGCCCTCGGCCAGGCCATGCGGGACGCCGGTGTCCGGGTGCCGCTGCGCGACCTCGGCGTGCCGGCCGAGTGGCACCCGCACGGCTCCCGCAGCCAGATCCTGGCCGACCTCGGCCTGACCGCCCAGGACGTGGCCCGCGACGTCACCGGCTGGATCTCCCGCCTGGACACCAGCCCAGTCGACCCCGCCTCCCTAACCCCCACCACCCCCAACTGACCCACCCCACCCACCCACCCACCCACCCGGCCCGGCCCCGCCCCCGGCGAACCGGGCCCAACCTCGCGCACCCGCACCCCGCCGCGTCGATCATGCACTTCTGGTCGCCTTTTCGCGCAGAGTGCGCCTTTTGCGGGGACAAGAAGTGCAAGATCGCCGTGGGCCGGGGGCGTGGGTCGGGGTTAGCGGCGGGGGGAGCCGGCGGAGCGGTAGTGGGTTTTTTCGTCGGCGGCGAGGCTGAAGGTCTCGGTGCGGTCGGGGCGGGGGACGACCACGAGGCCGGGGCGGTCGACCAGGCGGGTGGTCTTCGGGGGCACCGACAGCGTGGTGTCCTTGGTGGAGCGCCAGCTCAGCACGACCAGCGGTTGCCCCGGTACCGGCACCTCGTAGACCTGCAACGGGTTGGTCCGGTCGGCGGGGGAGAGCACCACCGGGCCGCCGTCGGCGGGCCGGTAGACGACCGCGCTCATCGTGCCCTCGGCGGTCTCCCAGGTGAGCTGGTCCAGCTCGGCCGGCTCACCGCCACCGAGGGCCACCTCGCCGAGCGTACGCACGGCCAGTTTCGCCTTCGGCCAGGACGCGGGCACCGACTGCGGGGCGTTCCGGTCGCCGATGCGCCGGACGACGCTGCCGAACGGGGCCTCCTCGCCGGCCAGCAGGCAGGTGTCGAGGCCCGCGAGCGCACGCTTGCCCGAGCCGCTCTCGTCGCGTACCAGTGGATAGCGGGGGTTCGCGGTGCCGGTGCCGAGGTCGAGCAGCCGGTCGGCGGAGCGGCCCCGGGGCAGCGACTCGGTGGACCGCAGGGTGGCCGTCACCGTCACCGCCTGGCACCTCGGCACGTCGACCGGTGCGGTGAGACCGTCCGTGTTGGACAGGGTGCGGCCGTTCGGGCCGACCAGCCGCCGGACCCGTTCGGAGGTGAGATAGCGCCGCCCGTCGGCGGTCTGCACCGGCAGTACGTCGGAGTAGACCAGGTAGCCGGGATCGGTGTATTCGGTGGCGTGGCTGACCACGTACCGGTCGCCGTCGCCGGTGAGCTGGAGCAGCCAGGAGGCGGCCTGACCGGGTACCGACGCGGCGACCAGGGCCAGCGGGGCGCCGCCGACCTCGCCGGAGAAGAGGATGCCGGACGACGGCAGGTGCACCCGATCGTCGACCGGGGACCGCCAGTCGCGTACCGCCTCGGTCACCGCGGCCGTCACCGCCGAGTCCTCGGCCAGCGAGCCTCGCGGTGGCCACACGGTCAGCGAGCCGTCCATGCTGTCGTAGCCGACCCGCAGGTCCCGTGGCCGGCGCTCGGCGACCGGCCCGCAGGCGGTGACGGCGACCAGCAGGGCAGACAGGCCGGTGGCCGTCAAGCCGCGCCAGCGGACTGGAGCCACCTGTTACGCCCCCGATCGCCTCGGTCGTCGTGTCGGAGGGCAATAGTACGAGATGTCCCGTCGATGGTTCGCGGCGGCTCACGCTCCGTCGCGCCAGGGTGCACTCCGTCCACAGCGGACGTCACGTCGACTTTGGGGCTATTTCCCCACTCGGGTAGACTCCGCCGACTGTGACGCCTGCTGAGACCCGCGCCGCATCGCCGCCGGAATCCGACGTCGCCGCGGGCTCGCCGCCCGAACCCGTCACCCTGGGTGAGGGGCCGCGGGACACCGCCGTGGACGCCGGCCCGACCGCGGCCCCGACTGTGGACGCTGGCCCGACCATGGCCCCGACCGTGGACGCTGGCGCGGCCGGAGACGGGCAGGACTCCGCAGTATCCGTTCCATCGCCACGGCGCCGGTTCCGGTGGACGCGCCGCCGGCAGGATCTCGCGGTCTTCGGCGGTTTCCTGCTCGTCGCGGTCTGGGTGACCAGCCAGATCTGGGCCGACCCGGCCGGACGGGTGGCATCGCTCTACAGCAGCGACCCGGCCCAGGTGCAGTTCTTCCTCGCCCACTCGGTACGGGTGGTGCTGCACGGGGAGTTCCCGTTCTTCACCGAGCAGTTCAACTACCCGGACGGGGTCAACCTGATGGCCAACACGGCCATCCTCGCGCTGGGCATCCCGATGGTGCCGGTGACCCTGCTGTTCGGACCGGCCGTCACCTTCGTACTGCTGGTCACGCTCGCCCTCGCCGGCACCGCCACGGCCTGGTACCACGTGCTGTCCCGGCACGTGGTGAGCAACCCGCTGGCCGCCGTGGTGGGTGGCTGGTTCTGCGGCTTCTCCCCGGCGATGCTGTCGCACGCCAGCTGGCACCCGAACATCATCAGCCAGTTCCTGCTGCCGTTCATCGTCTGGCGGGTGATGGTCATCACCCGGTCCACCCGGCCCTACCGGGACGGCGCGCTGCTGGCCCTGCTGGTCACCGCGCAGGCGTTCATCAACGAGGAGATCCTGCTCTTCACCGCGATGGCCTGCGGGATCTTCCTGATCGCGGTCGTGGTGCAGCGCCCCGCGCTCTGGTCGACGGCCTGGCGACCGCTGGGCAAGGCGGTGGCCACCTGCACGGTGATCGCCGGCTCGCTGCTGGCGTACCCGCTGTACATCCAGTTCGCCGGGCCGATGGCGTACCACGGGCTCAGCGACGCCGTCCGCGACTACGGCAACGACATCGCCGCGTACTTCGCCCCCGGCTCGCCGACCATCGGCGGCAACCAGCGGGCGAACGTCAACCTCGCCCCGAACTACTCCGAGGAGAACGCCTTCTTCGGGTGGAGCCTGGCGCTGATCGCCGTCGGCATCGTGCTCTGGCTCCGGCGGGAGGTGCTGGTCCGGGCGCTCGCCGCGACCGCCGCGTTCTACACCATCCTCTCCCTCGGCGAGCAGATCACCTGGTGGGACCGGGAACTGATCGTCGGCCCGTGGGAGTGGCTGGTCCGGTTGCCGCTGCTCGACGCGGTGGTGCCGACCCGGTTCGGCATGATCACCAGCGTGGTCGTGGCGATCCTGCTGGCCCTGGCCATCGAGCGGAGTCGCACGCTGCCGCTGGACCGGCGGACCCTGCGTACGCTGACCGCCGGCGGCCTGATCCTCGCGCTGCTGCCGATCACGCCCATGCCGTTGCCGATGACCTCCCGGCCGCCGGTGCCGGAGTTCATCACCTCCGACCGCTGGCGGGTCTATGTCGGGCCCGACCAGACGCTGGTGCCGATCCCGGTGCCGAGCATGGGTAACACCCACGGCATGCGCTGGGCCGCCGCGACCAACCTCGACTTCAAGATTCCCGGCGGCTACTTCCTCGCCCCGCGCAACGGCAACACCGGCGATCCGGGCCGGTTCGGCGGCCGGCCGAGCGGCATTGGGCGGCTGCTGGAGGAGGTCGCGACGACCGGCCGGACGCCGGAACTGAACGATCGCCAGCGGCGCCGGTCGCTGGACGAGCTGCGGCACTGGCGGGCGGCGGTCCTGGTGCTGCCGGTCAGCCAGCCGCACTCCGAGCCGCTGCGGCAGACCGTCGAACAGCTGGTCGGTCCGGCCCGCCACGAGCTGGACGTCTGGGTGTGGGACGTGCGGTCGCTGACCGACCGCTCGTCGTAGATGCTGGCCGGCACGGCCGAGCGGCCGGCCGAGGCCGTCGCCCGTCGTCGCCGGCTGCCCGCCCGTACCCGGGACGCGGCCGTGGTGGGCGGGTACCTCGCGCTGGCGCTGTGGCTGACCAGTCGGCAGTGGGGTCGCCCGGACCGGCTGTTCCACCAGGCCGGCGACCAGATCCTCTTCGAGTGGATGCTGGCCCGGGCGGCGCGTGCCGTGGTCGGGCTGGAGAATCCGCTGTGGAGCGACGCGTTGAACGTCCCCGGCGGGGTGAACCTGATGGCCAACACCTCGGTGCTCGGGCTGGGCGTCCCGCTGGCCCCGGTCACGCTGCTGTTCGGCTCCCAGGTGGCCTTCGTGGTGGCGGTGGTCGGCTGCCTCGCCGGCACCGCCACCGCCTGGTACGTGCTGCTGCGCCGCCGCCTGGTCGACTCCCGGCTGGCCGCCGCGGTCGGCGGGCTGGTCTGCGGCTTCGCCCCTGGCATGGTGGCCCAGGCCGGAACCCACCTGCACATGGCCGCCCAGTTCCTGGTGCCGGTGATCCTGGCGTTGGTGTTCCGCCCCGAACCGGGCGGCCGGGTGTGGCGGCCCGGCGTCCTGCTCGGATTGGCGGTGACGTACCAGGTCTTCCTCGGCGAGGAGGTGCTGCTCTTCGTGGCGCTGGCCGCCGGCGTCTTCGTCCTCGGGTACGCGCTGGCCGACCGGGCCGCCGCCGGCCGGCTCGCCCTGGCGACGGCCGGCCGGATCGCGGTCGGCGCGGCGGTGGCGGGCGTGCTGCTGGCGTACCCGCTGTGGTTCCAGTTCTTCGGCCCCGGGCACTACCGCGGGATGCCGTTCCACGCGTACGGCTACCAGCTGGACGCGGCGTCGTTCACCGCCTCGGCCCGGCAGACCGTGTTCGGCGGCAACCGTCTGCCGGGGCTGGCGCCCAACCCGACCGAGGAGAACTCGTTCTTCGGGCCGGGGCTGCTGGTGTTGGCCGTGATCGTCACGATCTGGCTGTGGCGGCGCCCGCTGGTGCGCGCGCTGGCCGCCTGCGGGGTGCTGTTCGCGCTGCTCTCCCTCGGGGCCCGGGTACGCCTCGACGGCGCGTTCACCGACCTGCCGGGGCCGTACCGGCTGGTCGCCGGTCTGCCGCTGCTCGACCACGTGGTGCCGGCCCGGTTCGCGCTGATCTGCGTACCGGTGCTGGGCATCCTGGTGGCGCTGTCGATCGACCGGATCCGACAGCTGGGTCGGCCTGACGCTGGCCTCGGCCAAGGCAGGCCGCCGACCGCCGGCCGACCGGCCCCGGGGAACGGCGTGCCGGCGGGCGGGACCGCGCCCCGGGCGGTGCCGGTGCGCCTGCTCTGGGCCGGTGCGGTGGCCGCCGCCTTGCTGCCGCTGACCCCGACCCCGATCCGCACCGTGCCGGCCGGGCCGGTGCCGGCGTTTGTCGCCGACGGGACCTGGCGGGCGTACGTGCCGGTGGGGCGGACGCTGGTGCCGGTGCCGCCGGTCACCAACGCGGGCCGCAGCCCGGGGATGCTCTGGTCGGCGCGGACCGGGCTGGCCTTCACCGCGCCGGGCGGCTTCTTCATCGGCCCCCGTGCGCCGGACGACCCGGCGGCCCGCTGGGGCGCGCCGGACCGGCCCACCTCGGTGCTGCTGCGGCGGTTGGCGGACACCGGCGAGGTGCCGCCGATCACCGACGCGGACCGGCGTCAGGCGGTGGCGGACCTGCGGCACTGGCGGGCCGCCGTGGTGGTCCAGGGTGGACTGCACCACGGCGAACCGGTGCGGCGCACCGTCGAGGCGCTGCTCGGCCCGCCCCGGGAGATCGGCGACGCCCTGGTCTGGGACGTTCGCCCCCTCGTCGACTGAAGCCTTACACCCGGTCGCGGACGTCCCAGAGCCAGACGTCGTCGACCCGCTGGGGCGGGCCGAGCAGGGCGGTCAGCAGGTCGCGCAGCACCGCCTCCCGGGGGTGAGCGCCGAGCACCACCACCGAGGCCCGCCAGAAGCGCAGGTCCGCCAGCGCCTCGCGGCGGTTCTCGTCGGTCAGCTCGGGCAGCTCCCCGGCGTCCATGGTGCGGTAGATGAGCGTGCTGGTGGGCCGGTTCGGCGCGCCGAAGACGCCCTGGCCGTCCAGGTTCGGGCCGATGAAGTAGCCGGCCGGGATCCGGAACTCGTGCTGGGTCAGCGCGCTCCAGCGCAGCGTGGACAACCCGTGCACGTTGCTGGGGATGGGCACCGGCACCAGCGTCCGGCCCGCCGGCACGTACGGCCGCCAGGCGCCGGAGGTGATGAAGGCCGGCGGCGGATCGACCGGCTCGGCCGGCAGCGGGCGGGGGATCAGCGGCAGCACGGCGAGCGCGATCGCGGCGTACCCGGTCGCCTGCTGCCAGCGAGGGCGCGGCCGGGTGGTGGGCGTCGTCATCCCGGGGGTGCGCTGCGCCGGCACCGGCGGGCGGCCGTTGCCGGCCACCGCGTCCCAGGCCAGCGCGAGCAGCACGCCGAGCGCGGCGGTGGTCACCAGGGTCAGCCGGGTCGGCATCATCATCTCGACCAGCGGCACGTCCGCGGGAATGTACGACCACGGGCCGGCGATCCCGGTCAGCTCGCCGTTGAACCGGATCTCCGGGCCGAGCGACGCGACCGAGAAGATCACCACCAGTACGGCGAGGATCCGGGCGACCAGTGAGCGGCGCACCAGCAGCGCCAGGGCCACCACCGACAGCAGCACCAGCGGCCAGCCGAACCAGGTGTTCTGCTCGGTCCGCCCGATGGTCAACTCGACCGCCTCGTCACCGGCGAGCGTGTCACGGGCGAAGGTGACGAAGGCGACGATGTCCTCGCCCCAGCTGTGGAACACCCCGCCCTGCAGGCCCCGGTAGGACTGCGGACCGTTGAACTGGAACCAGATCGGGTAGGCGGTGAGCAGCAGGGCCAGCCCGCCGCCGACGCCGAGCCCGGCCGCGAACGTGCCGGCGCGGGCGCGCGCGGCGCGCGGTCGCAGCAGCGCGTACGTGATCACGACGACCAGGCAGGCCATCGCCGTGAGCAGCAGCATTTCCTCGTTGATGAAGATCTGGTACGCCACCAGCAGGCCCAGCACCAGGCCGTTGCGCCGCCACCGGCCGGGTTCGGTCAGCCGGAACACCCGCACCACGATCAGCGGGAGCAGGAAGTTGGAGACGAAGTTGGGCTGACCGTTGGCGTGGTGCACGATGCCGGGGGCGAAGCCGAGGAACCCACCACCGATGAAGGCCGCGGCGCGGGAGCGCACCAGGTGCCGCGACAGCATCCAGTACGAGGTGCCGGCGGTGGCCGCCAGCGCGCCGCCCAGGTAGAGCGCGTACACCACCTGGGGGCCGAGCAGCAAGGTCAGCGGGGCCAGCGGCAGGGTCACCCCGAGCAGCGAGGTGTTGGCCATCATGTTCACCCCGTCCGGGGCGTTCTGCTGCGTGCTGAACAGCGGGTTCTCCAGGTGGCGCACCGAGTACGCACCGTGCGAGAAGAGCCACTCGAACCAGCTGTGGTCGGTGGGCAGGTGGGACGACACCCGGTTGTTCACGTCGCCCCAGTAGTTGAGGCAGACGAGGACACCGAGCAGCACGTAGGCTCCGATGGCCAACACGTCGGCGCGGGCCGGGCCGCGTCGGGGACGTGGTGTCGTTGCTTCCGCCTCGGCGGTCTCGGAGACGGGGTTCAGCGAGGGATTTACCACCGGCACAGCCACGACGGGCCATCGTACAGGCGTGCGGCGCGGCCCCCGACAGCCGTGAGGGCGCGCACCGGGGGAGGGCGACCGTGACGTTGATCGAACTCGGTGAGCTGACCGAGCCGACCGGCCCGGAGCCGTCGCGCCGGCGGGGCCCGGCCCGCAACCGCCGGCTGTGGGCCGCGCTGGTGGCGCTGATCGCGCTGCTGACCCTGGCCGGTGCCGCGCCGCCAGCCCCCCGGATGCAGGCGATCCTGCCGTCCTCGCTGGCCGCCCAGGTGTTCCTCACCGGAGACCAGATCCTCACCGTCGTGCCGGTACGCGAGGCCACCGACGGCAGCGAGGAGTTGCTCGCCTACCAAAGGCCGGAGCGGGCCACCGGTACGCCGCAGCGGCTCACCCCACTGTGGCGGATGCCCGTGGGGCCCGAGCACCGGGTCACCGCGGCTGAACGTGTGGACGACGCCGGCCTGGTGCTCTCCCTCATTGCCGACGACGGGACCGAGACCCTGCTGCTGGACAGCCGGACCGGGCAGCCCCGCTGGCGGAAACCCGGAACCGCGACGCCCGACGCGTCGGGCCGGGTGCTGCTGCAAACGGGCGACGTGACGGGGCCGATCACGCTTGCCGCAGTCGAGTTGGCCAGTGGTCGCGAACTGTGGTCGGTGTCATCGAAGGCGACTTTGGTGACATATCACAAGCGGGAAGGGGTGATCGACGCAATCGTGGTGTCCATGGCGGCCGGCGGCGTCGAGGTGCTGGACCCGGAGACCGGAGCGCTGCGGGACCGTCTTCCGGCCACCAGCGACGAAGCGGGCGGTTACCAGCGTGCGTGGGTGGTCGGTGACCTGGTTCTGGTCCGCAACTCGAAGGGTGTGGTCGCCTACGACATCGACGGAATGGTCCGACGCTGGCAGACAGCGGCCTCGTCGATCGAATGGGTCGTCCCGTGCGGCGCCCTGCTCTGCACGAGCAACGCCGGCGGTGGCGCGCACATGCTCGACCCGGCGACCGGAGCCATCCGGTGGAGCATCGTCGACGACGTCTACGTCCTGCGCGCCGACGACCGGCGTGCCCTGGTGTCCGATCACCGTGGCCGCCCGGCGGGGGACGTGACGACCATCGACGCGGGGACGGGGCGGATCGCGGCCGACGACGGCACCTGGGACCTGGTCCGCGAGGTTGAATACGCCCCGTACCTGCTCGGCACGCGGCCCATCCCCAAGGTTGGTGCGGTGCTGGCCCGCCTCGACCCGACGCAGGCGCAGGCACGGCGCATCGACATGCTGCCCGGTGCCGTCGGTAACTGCCAGTACCGGGAGGACCTGATCGCCTGCCGCCGCCAGAACGGCGATTTCGGGCTGTGGCAGCTGCGCGACTGACCGCAGCTAGCTCACCGGGTGAGCGCTGCGCCGGGCGGGCAGCGGCACGTCGGGCGGCCGGGGCCGAGGCATTGTTGCCCGCAGCGCGTAGGCTCCGATGGCCAGCAGGTCGGCGCTCGCCGGGCCGCAGCGGGGGAGGGCGAGCGTGACCTTGATCGACCTCGGTGAGCTGACCGAGCCGACCGAACCGGCGCCGCCGCGCCGACGGGGCCCGGCCCGCAACCGCCGGCTGTGGGCCGCGCTGGTGGCGCTGGCCGCGCTGCTGACCGTGGCCGGCGCCGCACCGCCGGCCGCGCGGGTGCACGCGACGGTGCCGGCCGGCCTGGGGGCCGACGTACTGCTCAGCGCAGACCAGATCTTCATCGTCACGCCGGCACCGGGGGTGACCGACGGCACCCGGGAACTGGTCGCCTACCCACGGCCGGGGCACGCCACGGTCAGGCCGCAGCGACTCGCTCCGCTGTGGCGGGTGTCCCTGCCGGCCGGCAGCAGCGTCTTCCAGGCGGAGCCCGTCGACGACTTCGGGGTGCTGTTCTCCATCAGTCACCAATCGTCCACTCTCGACGTCCTCGAGACCTGGCTGCTCGACAGCCGCACCGGGCAGCAGCGCTGGCGGGCGCCCGGAGCCGCCACCCTCGACGGGGCGGGACGCGTACTGCTGCGCACCTTCATAGTGGGGGAGCCGACCATTCTGAAGGCGGTCGATCTGGCCGACGGCCGTGAAGTGTGGTCGACCTCGCTGCTGGCGGTCTGGATGGACCACCACCAGCGGGACGGAGTGATCGACGCCATTGTGGTGGCCACGTCCGCCGGCGATGTCGAGGTGCTGGAGCCGGAGACCGGCAAGCCTCGGCACCGACTCCCCCCGTTCAACGACGATCCGGGCGGTTACCTACAGGCATCGGTGGTTGGTGACCTGGTGGTGGTGGTTCGCAATTCGAGGACGGTCACCGCCTACGACCTCGATGGGCTGACCCAACGTTGGCAGACGGCCGTCCCGCTGGCCGACTACGTCACCCCGTGCGGCGTCCTGATCTGCGCGCAGGTCGCCAGTGGCGGCGCGCACTTCCTCGACTCGGCCACCGGGGCCCTTCGCTGGACCAGCCCCGACACCGTCAACGTCGTGGTGGCCGACGGGGTACGTGCCCTGGCCGTCGCTTCCACGGGCGGGGACGCCCTGGACGTGATCGCCGTCGACGCGGCGACCGGGGCGACGCTGACCGAGTACGGGACCTGGAGTCCGGTCTTCGAGTACGAGTACACGCAGCGGCTGCTCGGGACCCGGGTGGTGCCCGACATCGGTCTGCTGCTGGCCCGACTCGATCCGGCCGAACCGCGGCCGCGGCACATCGACGTGCTGGCCGGCGCCGTCCGCGAATGCCAGCACCGGGGTGACCTGGTGGCCTGCCGGCGGCAGGACGGTGACATCGGGGTGTGGCGGCTGCCCGACTGAGCAGGGTGGAGTTGTCGGGGTCGAGCCGGCGAGCACCACAACGACACCGCGCAGCCCGTAGGCTCCGATGGCCAGCAGGTCGGCGTGCGCCGGACACCCGACGGCCGGTAGGGGCACGCGCCCGGTGCGCGCGGGGAGGACGAGCGTGACGTTGATCGACCTCGGTGAGCTGACCGAGCCGACCGACGCGGAGTTGCCGCCTCGCCGGCGCCCGCCGAGCAGCCGCCGGCTGGGGGCCGCGCTGGTGGCGCTGGCCGCGCTGTTGGCCCTGGCCGGCGCCGCGCCGCCGGC
>NZ_JBFBAO010000055.1:0-26064 GCF_040682255.1 Micromonospora sp. NPDC051296
TCCACCTTCCGGTGGGCGGCCGAGGAGGCGCGGCGCTTCTCCGGGGAGCTGCAACGGCTCGACACCGACCCCGCCGCGACCGGCCGGATCGCGCTACGCCGACGCGAACGGGAGGTGAATGCCACTGTTCCGGCATCTTCCGACGGACGTCACCGCATGGCAGGCTACCGGCACGTAGGACCACTGGGCGACCAGCCAACGTTGACTGACCGCTAGGAGGACGGGCCGATGGGCGAGATGGTGACCTACCGTGGCGGTGGCGGTACGGGCGAGGGATACCTCGCGATACCCGCCACCGGTACGGCCAGCCCTGCCGTCATCGTCATCCAGGACTGGTGGGGCATCGTGCCGCACATCCGGTCGGTCGTGGACCGTTTCGCCGAGGCGGGCTTCGTCGCCCTCGCGCCGGATTTCCGGCACGGCGAGCCGGCCGGTCGGCCGAGTGAGCCCCGGCAGATGCTGAACGGGCCGCAGATGGACGAGGCGGCGCGCGAGATCGCGGCGGCCGCCGACTATCTCGCCGGCCGTACCGAGGTCGCCGGCAAGGTCGGCTGCGCCGGCTTCTGCGCCGGGGCCAGCCTGGCGCTGTGGGCGGCGAGCTTCTCCGAACGGATCGTCGCCACCGCCGCCTTCTACCCCCGCCTGCCATGGGAGGGGATGCGCTCCGAGTGGACGGACTACGCGGGCAAGGACGCGCTGGTGCACTGCTCGGAGGCGGACGGCACCTCCACCGACCCGGGGGTGCAGGCGGTACGCCAGGCCATCGAGGGTGCCGGCGGCACCTGCCAGCTGCACGACTACCCGGGCACCGCGCACGCCTTCTTCAACGAGGACCGGCCGGAGAAGTTCGACCAGCGTGCCGCCGCCAGCGCCTGGGCCCGCACCCTCGAACTCTTCCGGGCGAAGCTTGGCTGAGCCGCGTACACCCGCCGAGGTGGTTGCCCGCGCGGCGCGGGCGACCGATCTCGCCGACCTCGACGCGGCCGTCGCCGACTGCTTCGCCTGCCCCCGGCTGGTGGACTGGCGGGAGGAGGTCGCGCGCACGAAGCGGGCGGCGTTCCGTGACCAGGAGTACTGGGGTCGGCCGGTGCCCGGCTTCGGCGACCCCGCGGCCCGGATAGCGATCCTCGGGCTGGCCCCGGCCGCGCACGGTGGCAACCGTACCGGCCGGATCTTCACCGGCGACCGCTCCGGCGACGTGCTCTTCGCCGCGCTGCACCGCGCCGGCCTGGCCAACCAGCCGACCAGCGTCGCCGCCGACGACGGACTGACCCTGCGCCAGACGCGGATCTTCGCCGCCGTACGTTGTGCCCCGCCGGACAACAGGCCGACCCCGGCCGAGCGGGACACCTGCGCGCCGTGGCTGCACCGCGAGGTCGCACTGATCAGGCCGACGCTGCAGGTGGTGGTGGCGCTGGGCGCCTTCGCCTGGGCCGCGTGGTGGCCGGTGTTGCGCGCTGTGTACGACCACCGTCCGCCCAGCCCGCGACCGTCGTTCGGTCATGGGGCACACTGGTCCGGCACGGCCGTACCGGAACTGCTGGGTTGCTACCACGTCAGCCAGCAGAACACCTTCACCGGGCGGCTGACACCAGGGATGCTGGACGATGTGTTCGCCCGGGCGAAACGGTTGGCCGGAGTGGACTGAGGCTGCGGGACGGTGGCGATGGCGGACGAGAAGTGCGATGGCCCGCCGTACGCCCCGGTGGCCCGGAGGTAGGCGGGATGGACGTCCTGCGCAGGTGGTGGCCGGTCGCGGTGGTGGTCGGCCTGCTCGCTGCGGTGGCCCTGGCCTCCGCGCACTCGTCGATCGGCGCGAGCCGGATCCCGCCCGCCGTCCAGGACGCCCCCTTCGTGCTGGAGTATCCGACCGAGGAGCCACGCCCGTCCTTCCCGGCCGAGCCGCGGGAAGCCGCCGAGCAGACCCGTACCCAGATCCCGTCCTGGCTCGGCACGGCGGCGCTGGTGCTGCTCGCGGCGGCACTGCTCGCCGTCCTCGGCTACCTGGCCTGGACGCTGCTGCGGGGAGTGGCCCGCCGGGTCACCCGGGCACTGCCCGCGCGGCCGGCCCGGCGCAGTGCCGAGGGCACCGCCCGTGAGGTGGTCGCCGCCGTCGACGCCGGTCTGGTCGAGCTGGACGACCGGTCCACCGACCCGCGGACCGCGGTGATCGCCTGCTGGGTACGCCTCGAAGAGGCCGCCGCCGGTGCCGGCTTGCCCCGACTGACCGGCGACACCGCCACCGACCTGGTCACCCGCCTGCTGCGCGGTGACCAGTCGACCGGGGTGCCGGCGATCGTCAGCGCCGACGTGCTGGCCGAGTTCGCGCACGTCTACCGCGAGGCCCGGTACGCCACCCGCCCGGTCGACGAACAGACCCGCGACCAGGCCCGGGCGGCCCTGCGCCGGTTGCGCGGCGAACTCGCCGCCACGGTCGAGCAGGTGACGGAATGACCGAGCGGCAGCGCGGTGCCAGCATCGACGACCTGCTCAGCTTCGAGGAGGAGCGGCCGGCCCAGCCCGGGCGACGCGAGAGCGGGCCGCTGCGTACCGTGGTGAACGTCCTCGGCATCGCCGCCGCCGCGACCGTCGTGCTCGTCGCGGGGTTGCGCGTGGTCGGGCTACGGGTGTCGCTGCTGATACTGGTCGCCGCGGTGCTCACGCTGCTGGTCGTACGCCGGATCGTCGCCGCGCTCGCGCCGCCCCGGACGCGCACCGGGGTCCCCTCCCCTGGCGGAGAAGAGGACGGCATGTACAACTGGACGGCCCGGGACGCACTGCGCACCGCGATCAACGGCTGGGAATGGCCGCTGGACTGGTCCAAGACCAATCCCGAACGCTTCACCGAGGTGATCCTGCCCCGCCTCGCCGAGCTGGCCGACGAGCGGCTGCGCCTCAAGCACGGCGTGACCCGTGAGGCGGATCCGACCCGGGCCCGGGCCCTGCTGGGCGACCGGCTGTGGACGTTCCTGGAGACCCCGCCTCGCCGCACCCCCTCGCCGCGCGACCTCGCGGTTATCGTCGCCGAACTGGAGAAGATCTGATGAACGACGTCGACCGGACGATGCCCGCCACCGAGGTCGGCCACCTCGCCCGGGCGGTGCTGGACGCGGTCGGTCAGGTCGTGGTCGGCAAGCGGGACGCCCTGGAACTGGTCCTCGCCGGCATCCTCGCCGGTGGGCACGTCCTGCTGGAGGACCTGCCCGGCCTGGGCAAGACGCTCACCGCCCGGTCCTTCGCGCAGGCGCTCGGGCTGGATTTCCGCCGCCTCCAGTTCACCCCCGACCTGCTGCCCGCCGACGTCACCGGCTCGTTCCTCTACGACCAGCGCAGCGGCGACTTCGCGTTCCGGGCCGGGCCGGTCTTCACCAACCTGCTGCTCGCCGACGAGATCAACCGGACCCCGCCGAAGACCCAGTCCGCCCTGCTGGAGGCGATGCAGGAGAAGCAGGTCTCGGTGGAGGGCGTGACCTACCGGCTGGACGAGCCGTTCCACGTGCTCGCCACCGCCAACCCCATCGAGTACGAGGGCACCTACCCGCTGCCGGAGGCACAGCTGGACCGGTTCCTGCTGCGGGTGTCCTTCGGCTATCCGGAGCACGAGGAGGAGTGGGAGGTGCTGCGCCGGCGGATGGCCCGCCGCCGGGAGGAGGCCGACATCAAGCCGGTCGTCGACGCCGGCACCCTGCGTGCCATGCAGGCGGCGCTGGAGGATGTGGTGGTCGAGGACTCGGTCGGCCGCTACATCGTGGCGCTGACCGCGGCCACCCGGGAACACCCGTCGGTACTGGTCGGCGCCTCGCCGCGTGGGTCGCTGGCGCTGCTGCTGCTGGCCCGGGTCCGGGCCGTGCTCTCCGGCCGGGACTACGTGGTGCCGGAGGACGTCAAGGACGTGGCGGCACCGGCGCTGGCCCACCGGATCACGCTGCGGCCGGAGATGTGGCTGCGCCGGGTCGATCCGTCCTTCGTGGTCGGTGAGGTCCTCGACGGCACCCCGGCACCGGCCAGCGGGGCGCTGCCCAGCTACGCCGCCGGCCGGCAGGGGCACTGACCCGTCGTGACCACTCCGGACCGACCGGCATCTGCCAACTGGACGCCCACCTGGGCGCTCGGCCGGGCGGTGCTGCTCACCGGCCTGCTGCTGGTCGCCGCGGTGCTGCTGGGTCGGGTGGACCTGGTCGTGCTGGCCGCCCCGTTCGCGCTCGGCACCGCGTACGCGTTGCGCCGCCGGCCCACCGAGCTGCCACAGGTGTGGATCGGTGCCGACGAGGAGCATCTGGTGGAGGGGGGTGAGGTGACCGGGACGGTCAGCGTCGGTAACCCCGGGACCGTGCCCTACGACGTGGCGGTGCTGCGTACCCGGGTCTCGCCCTGGCTGCGCATCGAACGGGCGAGCCTCGCCGGCGGAGCCGTCGCAGGGGGTGGCCGTTCCGGTGTGGACCGCCGACCGACCGTGGCCGACCGGCCGTTCGTCACCTCGGTGACCCCGGACACCGCGGTCGACCTGGAACTCGCCGGCACCGCGCTGCGTTGGGGGCGGCACCGGCTCGGCCCGGCCGGCGCCCGGGTCTCCGCCGCCCAGGGACTGCTGGTCTCCCGCGCGGTGATCGCCGAGCCGACCCGGACCCGGGTGTACCCGAAGACCGAACCCTTCGAGGCGGTCGAGGCGATGCCCCGGGCCGCCGGGCTGGTCGGCGCGCACCACTCGCGCCGGCCCGGCGAGGGCGGAGAGCTGGCCGGCGTACGGGTCTTCGCCCCCGGCGACCGGCTGCGTCGCATCGACTGGCGGGTATCGCTGCGCGCCCGGCAGCTGCACGTGGCGGCCACCCTCTCCGACCGGGACGCCGAGGTGGTCGTGCTGCTCGACGTGCTCGTCGAGGCGGGCCGCTCCGGCGGGATCAACGGGACGGCCTCGGTGCTGGACACCACGGTCCGGGCCGCCGCCGCCATCGCCGAGCACTACCTGCACCGGGGCGACCGGGTGGCCATGCTGGAGTACGGCCCGGGTGCCCGGCGGCTGCGCCCGGCCACCGGACGCCGGCAGTACCTGACCGTCCTGGAGTGGCTGTTGGACGTGCAGGCCCAGTCCTCGCCGCACGAGCCGTACGACCAAGTGTTCGGGCCGCAACTGCTCTCCGCCGACGCGCTGGTGGTGGTGCTCACGCCGCTGCTGGAAGAGCGGTCGGCACAGATGCTGGCCCGGCTGGCCCGCTCCGGGCGGTTCGTGGTGGCCGTGGACACCCTGCCGGCCGACCTGTCGCCGCCGACAGACAGCGGCTGGGCCGAGGTGGCGTACCGGTTGTGGCGGCTGGACCGGGACACGATGATCGCGCAGCTACGCGAACACGGCGTACCGGTGGTGCCGTGGGCCGGCGCGGGCAGCCTCGACCAGGTGCTGCGCGACGTGGCCCGCCTGGCCACCGCCCCAAGGGTGGGTGGCCGGTGAGCGCGAGGAACGCAGCGCAGCGGAGTACCGCAGTCGCGAACGAAGGACTGGCCCGGTGAGCGCGAGGAACGCAGCGCAGCGGAGTACCGCAGTCGCGAACGAAGGACTGGCCCGGTGAGCGGGAGGAACGCAGCGCAGCGGAGTACGGCAGTCGCGAACGAAGGTGGAGGCCGGTGATTGCGTCGCTGACCGGCCGGGTGAAGGCGCTGCGGACGGCGGCCGGCCGGGTCGCCCTGACTCCGGTGCTGGTCCGCGCCGGAATCTTCGTCAGCGCGCTGGTGGGGTTGCTGCTGGCGTACCCCGCCGAGGTCGTCGCGGGGCGGGCGTTCGGCGCCCTGGTCGGGGTCGCGGTGCTGCCGGCGCTGGCGCCGCGCCGGTTCTGGCCGACCTTCGCGGCGCTGGTCACCGTCGCGGGGTGGCTGATCGCCACCGACGGCTACGGCCGGTCGATCGCGTTGTGGCGGCTGATGGCGGTGGCGGCGGTGCTCTACCTCACGCACACGCTGTGCGCGCTGGCCGCGGTGCTGCCGTACGACGCGGTGGTGGACCCGGACCTGATCGTGCGTTGGCTCACTCGCGCGGCAATAGTGGTGCTCGCCACCTCCGTGGTCGGGGTGCTGCTGGTCGAGCTGACCCGGGTGGGTGGCGGTGGCACCGGCCGGCAGGCCGTCACGATCGCCGGTCTGCTGATCGCGGTCGGGGTGACCGCGCTGCTGGCCTGGCTGCTGCGACGCAAGTGACAGGCGGTTTCCTTGCGTCATTCGCGAGGCCGTTTTCGGCGGCGGAAGTGCGGTCGGCGGCCGGCGTTGTGCGGGTCACAGTGAGGTTGTGCTCGGTCACAGAAGCGCACCGCAGACGGGATTAGCGCAGCTTCGGGGGGAAAGATAGAAGCGTGAATCCGAAGCGGATCCTTGTGGTGGGCGCCGGGCACGTCGGTCTCTACGCGGCGCTGCGCCTGTCGAAGAAGCTCAGCTCCCGTGAGGCTGAGGTCATCGTCGTCGACCCCCAGCCGCACATGACGTACCAGCCGTTCCTGCCTGAGGCATCGGCGGGAAACATCTCCCCGCGGCACTCCGTGGTGCCGCTGCGTCGCGAGTTGCGTCGGTGCAAGGTGGTGGCCGGCGCGGTGACGCGGATCGACCACGACCGCAAGACCGCTGTGGTGCAGCCGATCGTCGGCCCGACTCGGGAGATCACGTACGACCACGTCGTGGTCGCCCCCGGCTCGGTCTCCCGGACCCTGCCGATCCCCGGCCTGCACGAGCACGGCATCGGCTTCAAGACCATCGGTGAGGCCATCTACCTCCGCAACCACGTGCTCGACCGGCTGGACGTGGCCGCCGCGACGACCGACCCCGACGTCCGTCGCAGCGCGTTGACCTTCGTCTTCGTCGGCGGCGGGTACGCCGGCATCGAGGCGCTCGCCGAGATGGAGGACATGGCCCGGGACGCCCTGCGGTACTACCCGGAATTGGAACCCTCGGACATGCGGTGGGTGCTGGTCGAGGCCACCCAGCGGGTACTGCCCGAGGTCGACCGGGACATGGGTGCCTACACGGTGCAGCAGTTGCTGAAGCGGGACATGGACATCCGGCTGGACACCCGCCTGGAGTCCTGCGTCGACGGGGTGGTCAAGCTCTCCGACGGCGACAGCTTCCGCTCGGACACCATCGTCTGGACCGCCGGGGTGAAGCCGTCGCCGATGCTGGACGCGACCGACTTCCCCCGCGAGGAGCGGCGTCGGATCACCTGCCTGCCCACCCTCCAGGTGGTCGACGGTGACCGGGTGGTCGAGGGCGCGTGGAGCGCGGGCGACTGCGCGGCCGTGCCGGACCTCACCAAGCCGCCGGGCAACTACTGCTCGCCGAGCGCCCAGCACGCGGTGCGCCAGGCCCACCGGATGGCCGACAACATCGTGGCCGTGATCCGGGGCCGGGAGCCGGTCAACTACAAGCACAAGCACGCCGGCAGCGTGGCCAGCCTCGGCCTGCACAAGGGCGTGGCCCAGGTCTACGGCATCAAAATGACCGGCTGGCCGGCGTGGTTCATGCACCGGACGTACCACATGAGCCGGATCCCCTCGTTCAACCGCAAGGTCCGGGTGGTGGTCGACTGGACGCTGGCGTTCGTCCTCAAGCGTGAGGTGGTCGCCCTCGGCCAGCTGCACGACCCGCGCGAGGAGTTCGCCGAGGCCTCCCAGCCCCGCGCCAAGGCGTAAGGCGGAGCCCTCAAACCCGCCAGAACCAGGCGTCGGCGCTCCGGGTCGACGGGCCGTAGAGCGACTCCAACGTGAGGCGCAGGCTTTCGGCGTGTGGGGTGGCGACCGCCAGTGCCACGCAGGAGGCGCCCCAGTGCCGGGCGTCCGCCTCGGCCTGGCGGCGCTGCTCCTCGCCGACGACCGGCCGTAGGCCGCTGGTGGACACCTCGGCCAGCAGCGCCGAGGTGGGATGCGGCGCGGCCCCCATCGCGGCGGTGCCACCTTGGCCGTGCGGGCCGATGAAGAAACCCTCCGGCATGCCGAACCGGGCACCCGCGGCCGTCGCCCAGCGCATCGGCCCGGGCTCCTTCGGCGTGGCCAGCGGCACCGGCACCAGCACGCCGCCCGGCTCGACGCAGGCGCGCCAGTGGCCGGCGGTGATGAACTCCGGCACCGGCGTGCGCTCGGCGGTGGGCAGCGGTGCCGGGATGACCGGCACCAGCGCCACGCCGACGGCCGCCAGCATCAGCCGCCGGGAGCGGCCGGCGGCCCGCAGCGCCCGGTCCACCGCCAGCACCAGGATCGTCGCCGCCAACGGCGGTACCGCCAGGGCGAATCGCATCGGTAGCGCGCCGTCGACCACCGGGAGCCCGGCCAGCAGTGCGTACGGCCCGGGCACGCCGGTGCCCTCGCCGCCGGACACGATCTCGGGGCCGAGCGAGAGCGCGCCCATCACCAGGATGCCGGCGGCGCAGGCCAGCACCAGCGGGCGACGCCCCAGCCAGAGCGCGCAGCCGGCGGTGACCAGCAGCAGCGGCCAGCCCAGGAAGGTGTTGTACTCGGCCGGGCCGGTGGTCAGGCCGGCCGAGCGGTCGTTCCCGACCAGGGCGAGCGGCGAGATCGCCGACCAACTGCGCGGGTCGGTGGCGAAGTAGTGCGGGCTGAACAGGCTGTCGGCGACGCCCTGCGGCCCGGCGAACTGGAACCACAGCGGGTGGGCGAGCACGAGCAGGGCCAGCCCGGTGGCCAGCGCCATACCGCCGGCGAATGCGGGCAGCGCGCGACGGGCCAGGTCGCGATCCACGGCGATCATCGTCACCGCCATCACCAGCAGGGTGACCGCGCCGAGGAACAGCACCTCCTCGCCGATGAACACCTGCACGGAGACGGCGGCGGCGAGCCCGACCGCCGAGGTGACCAGGCGTCGCCGGTCCGGCCGTCGGTCGGCGGCGGCGGTTCCCGGCGGCCCGCCATCGGCGGCGCGGAGCAGGCGCACCACCAGCCAGACGATGACCGGTAGCAGCCACTGGGCGGTCATGTGCAGGTGGCCGTTCGTCTGCGACACGATCCCCGGGCCGAAGCCGCACAGCGCACCGCCCAGCGCCGCGGCGGGCCGGTGGGCGCGCAGCGTACGGCTGAAGAGGAGGTACCAGGCGGTCGCGGTGCCGGCCAGGTTGCCGGCCGCGAGCAGGGCGAAGGTGACCGGCGCGCCGAACAGCAGGGTGACCGGCGCGAACAGCATGCCGAGGGCGATGACCGAGGTGTTCGCCATCAGGTTCACCCCGTCGGGGGCGTTGAGCCGGTCGGTCAGCAGCCCGAAATCGCCCAGCAGAGCCCGCGCGTCGACGGTCAGGAACCACTCGTAGAGGATCTGGTCGTCGGGGTTGAGCGAGAGCGTCCGACCGGTCGGGTCGGGCCAGAGCCCGTGGGTGAGCCAGCCGGCCAGCGCCGCGAAGAACAGCCCCACGAGCAGGTCGCCCCGGTGCCGGGTGGCGGCCCGGGCCAGCCGGGACATTCGTGGCAGGCGTACCGCCTCGATGGTGTGGAGCGTCCGCTCGGCCACGTCGTCGGCCCGGGCGGTCGGTGCGGGGCTGCTCACGGCCTCGACCCTAGTGCCGGTGGCCGGCGGGGGACGCCGCAGCGGGCGCGAACCCGCTACCGTGGCACTGCACCGCGCGTGCCGGCGCGTCGGGGTCACCCGCCCGGGTGGTGGAACGGCAGACACGGCCGCCTTAAAAGCGGCTGCCGCAAGGCGTGCGGGTTCGACCCCCGCCCCGGGCACTCTCAGCGTTCCCTCAGGATTCCGATCACCATCGGACTGTCCCGGACGTTTACTCTTGTAGCGCGCGTTGACGTGCCACGACCCCCTTAGGGAGGCCAGACAGTGAAGACTTCGAACCCGGTGCTCGCCCGGCTCGGCCAGGCGGCCGAGCGGGAGCGTGCCGCCGGGTACGCCCCGACCGGGCCCTACGGGCAGCCCGGCTACCCCCAGCAGTACCCGCCGCAGGCCGGTTACCCCGGCGCGCCGGGCTACCCGGCCGCGCCGCCGGCGGTCACCCCCATGTCGATCGACGACGTGGTGGTCAAGACGGTCACGCTCCTGGCCATCCTCGGCGTCACCGCCGCGGCGGCCTGGGTGCTGGTGCCCGACGCGCTGCTCGGCGCCGCCTGGATCGGCGCGGCCGTCGTCGGTCTGGTGCTCGGCCTGATCATCTCGTTCTCCCGGATGGCGAACCCGGCGCTGGTCGTCGCGTACGCCGTCGTCGAGGGTGTCCTCGTCGGCGCGATCAGCAAGTTCTTCGAGTCGCTGTACAGCGGCATCGTGCTACAGGCGGTTGTCGCCACCTTCGGTGTCTTCTTCGTGATGACCATGCTCTACCGGGCACGGGTCATCCGGGCAACGCCGAAGTTCACCAAGGGCCTGATCGCGGTCATGGCCGGCCTGTTCGCCGTCATGATGATCAACTTCGTGCTCTCGCTGTTCGGCTTCAACACCGGCCTGCGGGACGGCGGCGCGCTGGCCATCGGCTTCAGCCTGGTCTGCATCGTCGTTGCCTCGCTGAGCTTCGTGCTCAGCTTCAAGGAGGTCGAGGACGGCGTCCGGATGGGCCTGCCGCAGCGCTACTCCTGGGTCGCCGCGTTCGGCATCCTGGTCAGCCTGATCTGGCTCTACATCGAGATCCTGCGCCTGCTGAGCTACTTCCAGGGCGACGACTGACCTCGCGCCCCGCGACCGACCGGCGCCCGCCCCCACCCGGGGACGGGCGCCGTCGTCATTCCCACTCCTCCCCCCGCCCCGCCCCGCCCAGCCCCGCCCCGCCCCCGCCCAGCCCCGCCCCGCCGATCATGCAGTTCTGGTCGCGGAATAACGGCCCAAAAGGGGCTTTTGGGTGACCGAAACTGCATGATCGGCGGCGGCGGGGGCGGTGGTGCGTAGAGTGCGGGCGTGGGTGGTGCTGAGGTGCGGGGCGTGGAGTTGGCGCGGGGAGTGGAGCTGCTGGTGCGGCAGGTGGGGCACTGGCAGCAGCCGCGGTGGTCGGCCATCGCGTCTGCCGGCAACGTTTCCCGGGCGGATCTGGTGCACCGGCTGGTGCAGGAGATCGCCAACCTCACCGCCGATGCGGAGGGCGAGCCGCGGCGCGGCGTACCCCGGCTCGACAACGACCTGGCCCTGCCCGACCAGCTCCGGGTGGTCGCGACCGACCTGCTCGCCGCCGGCCCGCCCGACGAGATCCTGGCCCGGGCCGCCACCGAGGTGGCCGCGACCCGGACCGCGCTCTGAGGCCCTGTGTCGAAGTCCCTGGCCCGCCGCAGGCCGGCCGAGGACCTCGACACCGCGCTCTAGGAGCCCCGACCCCGAGCTTGTGGCGGCGCCGGCCGGCCCGACGATCGTTCAGCTGAGGCGTTCGAGGACCATCGCCATACCCTGCCCGCCGCCGACGCACATGGTCTCCAGGCCGATGGTCTTGTCGTGCCACTGGAGGGCGTTGAGCAGCGTGCCGGTGATCCGGGCACCGGTCATGCCGAAGGGGTGGCCGACGGCGATCGCACCGCCCATCACGTTCAGCTTCTCCTCGGGGATGCCGAGCTGACGGTACGACGGGATCACCTGGGCGGCGAACGCCTCGTTGATCTCGACGAGGTCGACGTCGTCGATGGTCATTCCGGCCCGCTTGAGCGCCTGCCGGCTCGCCTCGACCGGGCCGAGTCCCATGATCTCGGGCGACAGCGCGGTGACGCCCGTGGAGACGATCCGGGCCAGCGGGGCGATGCCCAACTCCTCAGCCCGCTGGGCGCTCATCACGACCACGGCGGCGGCCCCGTCGTTGAGCGGGCAGCAGTTGCCGGCGGTGATCCGGCCGTCGGGACGGAAGACCGGCTTCAGCGCGGAGACCGCCTCCAGGGTCACCCCCGGACGCGGGCCGTCGTCGGCGCTCACCACCGTGCCGTCCGGCGTGCTGACCGGGGTGATCTCGCGGGCCCAGAAGCCGTCGGCGATCGCCTTCTCGGCCAGGTTCTGGCTGCGTACGCCGAAGGCATCCATGTCGGCGCGGGTCACGTCGTACACCTGGGCGAGATTCTCGGCGGTCTGCCCCATAGCCAGGTAGACGTCGGGGAGCGCGTCCTTCTCGCGCGGGTCGGTCCAGACCGGGGCACCCGCCTCGGTGCGGGCCTTGGACCGCTCGCGCGCCTCGGCGAAGCGGGGGTTCTCCCAGCGACCCACTACGGCCTGCGCCTCGGGCGGCAGGACGTCGGAGTTGCCCCGGGCGTAGCGGGAGACGGCCTCGACCCCGGCGGAGACGAAGACATCGCCCTCGCCGGCCCGGATCGCGTGCATCGCCATCCGGGTGGTCTGCAAGGATGAGGCGCAGTAGCGGGTGAGCGTGGCACCGGGCAGGCCGTCGAGGCCCATCAGTACGGCGACCACACGGGCCATGTTGAAGCCCTGTTCGCCGCCGGGCAGGCCGCACCCGAGGTAGAGGTCGTCGATCTGCTGCGGGTCGAGCTGGGGAACCTTGTCCAGGGCGGCCCGGACGATGGTGGCGGCCAGGTCGTCCGGGCGGAGGTCGCGGAGGGACCCCTTGTGGGCCCGGCCGATGGGGGAGCGGGCGGTGGCGACGATGACGGCGTCGCGGGACGACTCAATCGGCATGGGCCAACGTTAACGCGCCGGTAACTTGCGGCGGAAGCTGTCCGACCGCCGGGAAATGTCACCCTCTGCCGCCAACCCGAACACCGAGTGCCGGGGCTCGCCGCCGGACGGAGAGTCAGCGTCGGGGGGCGACCGCTGCCGCGGCGGCCACCGCCGGCAGCAGGGCGTGGGCCCAGACCCGGTAGCCGTCGGCCGAGGGGTGGTAGCCGTCGTGGCAGAAGGTGCCGGCATCGGCCCGGAACACCGGGCCCGTCTCGGTGGCCAGGTCGACCACTGTCCCGCCGGCGTCGAGCACCGCGCTCGTCTGGGCTCGACCGACCCGGCGACCGACCCAGCCGACGATCTGGCGCAGCGGCGGCGCGATCGCCCGTACCGCGCCGAGGTCCGGACAGGTGCCGACCACCACCTCGACGCCGGCCTGCCGCAACCGGTGCACGGCCGCGCCGAGGTACGCGGCGGCATCGGCCGGCCGCCGCAGGCTGGTGGCGTCGTTCGCGCCGACCAGGATGACCGCCACGTCCGGCCGCTCGCCGAGCAACGCCCGGGCCACCTGAGTGGCCAGATCGGTGGAGCGCGAACCGGAGACACCGACGCTGGACAGGTGCACCTGCCGCCCGGTCGGCCCCTCGGCGAGCAACTCGGCCAGTTGCCCGCCGATGGTGTCGCCGAGGCGGTCGACCCCGACGCCGAGCGCGGAGGAATCGCCGAGCAGCACTAGGCGCACCGGCGGGGCGTCGGCCCGGCCGATGGTCGCCCGCAGCGCGAGGCCGAGCTCGGGCTGGGCGTATCGGCGGTTGCGGGCCATCACGGCCTGGCCGGCGAGCACGGCCGCGCCGCCGAGCGTGCCGGCGAGCAGGGAGACCGCCGCGGTGCGGGCCACCCGCGCCGCGGCCCGGGCACCAGGCGACAGGCTGGTCATGTGAGTCCCTCCACTGCGGGTGAGTCGGTGGCGGAGGCGGGCTGCGGCGCCGCGCCGACACCGAAGAGCCCCCGGCGGCGCAGCTGTGCCCAGCGGCCGGCCGGACCGCCCTCGCTGCCGCGGACCCGCGTACCGCTGACCTCCGTCCCCGGGTGCCGAGCCGCCTCCTGAGCGGCCTTCGGCAACGACCGTACGCCCTCCACGCGCGTGGGCGAAGGCCTGCGTTCGGCGCCGTACCCCAAGGCGGACAGCACCGTGGGCAGCAGGGCGGCGGCGGCTGCGGCGTAGCCCTCGGCCGAGGGGTGGAACCGGTCCCAGGCGAACATCCGTCCGGGCTCTGCGGCGAACCGTGGACCGAGCAGGTCGCCGAGGGAGACCGTCCAGCCACCGGCCGAGACGACGGCGATGGTCTGGGCGGCGGCGAGCTGCCGACTCCACCGGCGGGCCAGCCACCGCAGCGGCGGCTGGATGGGGCGGATCGCGCCCAGGTCGGGGCAGGTGCCGACGACCACCTCCGCGCCGGCCGCGCGCAGTGCACGCACCCCTTCGACGAGGTAGCGAATGGCCAGGGTGGGCGGGGTGCGGTTGGTCACGTCGTTGGCGCCGATCAGGATGACCGCGACGTCGGGATCGCACTCCAGGGCCGCCTCGACCTGGAATCTGAGGCCGGCCGAGATGGCGCCCACCACGGCGAAGCGGTGCAGCTGGACGGGGCGCTGGAGTCGGCGGGACAGGCCGGTGGCCAGCAGCGCGCCGGGCGTCTCCCGGCGCCGGTGCACGCCGTACCCGGCGGCCGACGAGTCGCCGAGGACGACCATGGTGACCGCGGGGCCGCCGAACTTCGCGCCGTAGACTCCGTCGCAGCGTGGTGGTGGCGCCTCGGCCATCGGGATGATGCGCCGGGCCTGGCGGGCCTGACCGAGGAGCACACCGGTGGTCGCCGCCGCGGCCGCCACGGTGGCGCCCGTGCCGATCGCCGCCAGGCGGGCCACCCGCCAGGCGCGCTGCCAGCGTGGACGATCCGGTACGACGGAACCAGCCACCCCCATACCGCGACACTAGCGCGCCGGTCCGACGGGCCGCTGTCGTCGTGACGGCGCCCCGGTGCCTGGAAAACGACCGCTCTGGGTACTTGGATGGGGAGTGTTGCGCCGGTTCGTCACGCTGCACGTGGAGAGGAGCACGACGATGGCTAAGACGTTGAAGCGGGGTGCGGCGTTCGTGGCCCTGGCGCGGGCGCTGACGGCCGGTGCCCGCGGCGGCCCGTCGATCGGTAAGCGGGTCGGCGCGCTGCCCCGAATGATCGCGGCCACCGCCCGGGGGCAGTACGACGGCGGCCTCCGGCTGGCCATGATGACGGCGGCGACGGCGTACATCGTCTCCCCGATCGACGCGGTCCCGGAGATGTTCCTCACCGTGTTCGGGCTGATCGACGACGCGGTGATGGTGACCTGGTTGGCCGGCGCGGTGCTCGCCGAGACCGAACGGTTCCTGGAGTGGGAGGCACGTCGCAGCTCCGTGATCCCCGGCCACGTGGTGCCCTGACGCGACGTACCCTGGGCGCGGGATTTTCACGCGAGCAACCCGCCCCGGCCTGCGGCGCCGGCGCCGGAGGAGAAGGGCACAACGAGGTGCAGTACTACGACAACGTCGTCGAGATGATCGGCAACACCCCGCTGGTGCGGCTGCGCAACGTCGCCGAGGGCATCCAGGCGACCGTGCTGGCGAAGGTGGAGTACCTCAACCCCGGCGGCTCGGTGAAGGACCGGATCGCGCTGCGCATGGTGGAGGACGCCGAGGCCGCCGGCATCCTCCGGCCGGGCGGCACCATCGTCGAACCAACCAGCGGCAACACCGGCGTCGGCCTGGCCCTGGTGGCCCAGCTCAAGGGCTACAAGTGCGTCTTCGTCTGCCCGGACAAGGTCAGCCAGGACAAGCAGGACGTGCTACGGGCGTACGGCGCCGAAGTGGTGGTCTGCCCGACCGCCGTCGCGCCGGAGGACCCCCGCTCGTACTACAACGTCTCCGACCGGCTGGCCCGGGAGATCCCCGGCGCCTGGAAGCCCAACCAGTACGCCAACCCGGCGAACCCGCGCTCGCACTACGAGACGACCGGTCCGGAGCTGTGGAAGCAGACCGAGGGCCGGATCACCCACTTCGTCGCCGGTGTGGGCACCGGCGGCACCATCTCCGGTATCGGGCGCTACCTGAAGGAGGCGTCGGACGGCAAGGTCAAGGTCATCGGCGCGGACCCGGAGGGCTCGGTCTACTCCGGCGGCACCGGTCGGCCGTACCTGGTCGAGGGCGTCGGCGAGGACTTCTGGCCGGAGACGTACGACCGGGGCCTGGCCGACGAGATCATCGAGGTCTCGGACAAGCAGTCCTTCGAGATGACCCGGCGGCTGGCCCGCGAGGAGGGGCTGCTGGTCGGCGGCTCCTGCGGCATGGCGGCGGTGGCGGCGCTGGAGGTGGCCCGTTCCGCCGGTCCGGACGACGTGGTCGTGGTGCTGCTGCCGGACGGCGGCCGGGGCTACCTCTCCAAGATCTTCAACGACTCCTGGATGGCCCGCTACGGCTTCCTCGACAACTCCGGCTCCGAGCCGACGGTGGCGGAGGCGCTCGCCAGCAAGCCGGGCGGGCTGCCCGAGCTGGTGCACGTGCACCCGACCGAGACGGTCCGCGACGCGGTCGACTACATGCGCGAGTACGGCGTCTCCCAGCTGCCGGTGCTCAAGGCCGAGCCGCCGGTGGTCACCGGCGAGGTGGCCGGCTCGATCGCCGAGAAGGACCTGCTCGACGCGCTCTTCACCGGCCAGGCCCAGCTGCATGACACCATCGAGCGGCACATGGCCGCGCCGCTGCCGATGATCGGCGGTGGCCAGCCGGTCAGCGAGGCGGTCAACCTGCTGGAGAAGTCCGACGCCGCGCTGGTGCTGATCGACGGCAAGCCCAAGGGTGTGCTCACCCGCCAGGATCTGCTCGCCCACCTCGGCGCCCGCTGACCCGCTGAGCGACGGCCGGGCGACATCGCCCGGCCGTCCTCGTCAGCATCCTCGTCGGGTCGGGCCACGCCGTCATGCAGTAGTGCGCCAGCGGGGCAACGTGAGCCGGAAACCTCCGAAACTTTCGGTGTTTGTGTTCGGGATCTTGGTTTCGCCAACCCTCACCTCGGTGACCCAGGCCCGAGGATTCGTCAGGCAGACGTCGCTAAATGGCCAGGCTTGGTGGCAATGAGCGGCGGCCGGTTGTTACGGCTGGGCTTCCGTGGCATTTCCGGAAGTTGTTGACAGCGCGATCGGGTCGGGCCAATACTGTCGCCATCGAAGCAGCTCGATAGCTGCCCGATATCCGCCCCACCGCGACCCATTCCTCCGGTCGTGCCGGACAGGACGACCGGTCCCACCACCACCGCGTAGTGCGATGCCGGCGGCGTCCGGCGGCTGGCACCTGGCCACCGGGAACCTCGCGGGGTCGTACGCGCTGCTGGCCTCCCGCCAGCCGTCAGGAGGAGGAAGCACGCACATGAACAACATCCCCGTCCAACCGACAGGCCGCCGGCGCGGACGTCTCCGGATGCTGATCGCCGGCGCCTGCGCCGCAGCGCTGGTGACGACCGGTGCCGCCGCGATCGGATCCAGCCCCGCCTACGCCCAGACCGTTACGTCGAACTCCGAAGGAAACCACAACGGCTACTTCTATTCCTTCTGGAAAGACAGTGGCAATGTCTCCATGACCATGGGCAACGGCGGCCAGTACAGCGTCCAGTGGAGCAACGTCAACAACTTCGTCGCCGGTAAGGGCTGGAATCCCGGCACCCGTCGGACCGTGACCTACTCGGGCACCTACAGCCCGAACGGCAACTCGTACCTGACCCTCTACGGGTGGACGAGGAACCCGCTCGTCGAGTACTACATCGTGGACAGCTGGGGCAGTTGGCGTCCCCCGGGTGCGAGTTCCATGGGCACGGTCAACAGCGACGGCGGCACGTACGACATCTACCGCACGCAGCGGGTCAACCAGCCCTCCATCGACGGCACCGCGACCTTCTACCAGTACTGGAGCGTCCGGACGTCGAAGCGGGTGGGCGGCACCATCACCACGGGCAACCACTTCGACGCGTGGGCCAGTCGTGGCATGAACCTCGGCAACCACTACTACCAGATCATGGCCACCGAGGGATATCAGAGCAGCGGAAGCTCCAACATCACCGTGGGCAGCAGCGGCGGGGGCTCCAACCCCACCACGCCGCCACCAAGTGGCGGCGGCTGCACGGTCAGCGTCAACCGCGCCGAGGAGTGGAGCGACCGCTTCAACGTGACCTTCTCGGTCAGCGGCACCAACAACTGGGTCGTCACCATCCGCACGAACGGCAGCCAGAGCCTGCAGAACAGCTGGAACGCGTCGGTCAGCGGCACCAGCGGCACCCTCACGGCGCGCCCGAACGGTAACGGCAACAACTTCGGTATCACCCTGTACAAGAACGGCAACAACACCACACCCACCGCGACCTGCGCGACCGGCTGACCTGGCACGCAGCGTAGGGATGCCAGGCGAGGCCGGCATCCCTACCGCCGCGGCAAGGGGTCCTCCACACACAGCGCGCGCACAAGCGCGGCAAAGGGTCCGCCTATCCGCCGTTCCTATCGTCGCTGCCAGGCACGACGACGGGAGGCAACGATGGGGTACGACCACCACGAGGGGCAGCGGGTCAGCCGGCGGCGCATCATCGCCGGCATCGGCTCGGTCGGACTGGCCAGCCTGCTGGCCGCCTGCGGCCGGGACGGCGGCACCTTGACCACCTCGACCGGCGAGACCGTCGCACCGCAGGCGACCACCGCCAACGACCTCACCTCGCTGTTCGCCCAGGCGAACACCTGCACGCTTACGCCGAGCACCACCCAGGGGCCGTACTACTTCGACGCTGACAAGATCCGCAGCGACCTCCGGGAGGACCGCGAGGGTGTCCGGCTCCGGCTGGCCATCCGGGTGCAGGACAGCGAGCAGTGCGGGCCGTTGCCGAATGCGGTGGTGGAGATCTGGCACTGCGACGCGGCCGGGCTCTACTCGGGCGCCGAGGCCCAGTCGTCGGGCGCGAACGGCGCCTCCGGCGGCGGCACCCCGCCCAGCGGCGGTCCCGGCGGCACCCCGCCGAGCGGTGGCCCCGCCGGGGGTGGCGCCCCGCCCGGTGGCAGCGAGGGAGCCTCCGCCGACCTGACCCCGACCGACGATGAGCGCTACCTGCGCGGGGCGCAGGTAGCCAACGCCGATGGCATCGTCGAGTTCACCACCGTCTGGCCCGGCTGGTACCGGGGCCGTACCGTGCACATCCACGCGATGGTGCACATCGACAGCGCGCGGGTGCTGACCACCCAGGTGATGTTCGACGAGGCGCTCAACTCGAAAGTCTTCGCCAGCCAGCCGTACGCGGCGCACACCGGGCGGGACACCTTCAACGACAACGACTCCATCTACGCCGACGGCATGCTGCTGACGGTCACCAAGGACGGCGACGGCTACCTCGGCGTGATCAACTTCGGAGTCGACTCCGACCAGGATGGCCAGTGACCGCGGGCAGCCCCGACCCCCGAGTGGGTCAGAGCGGGCGGGCGTAGCGCAGCTGCGGGGTCCGCGCGGTGCCGATCACCTCGACGCGTTCCAGGCCCGTCGGCTGCCAGCCACCACGCTCGTAGAAGCGGCGGGCGCGGGCATTGTCGCGTAGCACCCAGAGCACTGCGCGACGCCAGCCCCGCGCCCGCATGCTCGCCAGCGCGTCGACCATCAACGCCCGGCCGACGCCCCGACCGCGCTCGGTCGGGTCCAGATGGATGGCGCAGAGCAGTCCGGTGCCGGCATCGCCCTCGTCGTCCGGCCCGAGGTAGCTGAAGCCGGCCAGCGTGCCGTCCCGCTCGGCCACCGTCATCCGATGGTCGGCCAGCTCGTATGCCCACCGGGCCACCCAGTAGCCGCCCATGGCCTCCGGCGTCGGGTTGGCCAGCGCCTCCGGCGGCAGGAACGACGAGTACGCGGCGACCCGGGAGCGCTGGTGGAGCTGCCCCACCGCCATCAGGTCGCCAGCGGTCGCGGGACGCAGTGTGACGGTCACCCGGCCGAGGGTACCCGCCGGGGTGGGACCTGGATCGTGGTGAGGTCCTCGGCGATCACCAGGTCGCCGTCGAAATGGGCGCGGGCCTCGTCGGCGAAGCGGCGTGCGTCGGCGTACCGCTGGGAGAAGTGGGTGAGCACGAGCCGGCGTACCCCCGACTCGGCCGCCACCCGCGCGGCCTGGCCGGCGGTCAGGTGGCCGACCTCGGCGGCGAGTGCGGCCTCCGACTCCAGGAACGTCGCCTCGATCACCAGCAGGTCGGCGTGCTCGGCCAGCGCGTACACCCCGTCGCAGAGCCCGGTGTCCATCACGAAGGCGAACCGCTGCCCCGGCCGGGGCACGCTCACCTCCTCCCGGGTGACGCGGCGCCCGCCGAGGTCGAGGTGGCCGACGCGTTGCAACTCGCCGACCGCGGTCCCGGCGATGCCGTACGCGGCCAGCCTGTCCGGCAGCATCCGGCACCCGTCCGGCTCCACCAGCCGATAGCCATACGCGTCGATCGGGTGCCGAAGCCGGCGGGCCTCCAGCGTGCCGCAGCGCAGCGCGATCCGCTGCCCGTCCGCCTCGATCGGCTCCACGGCCAGCTCGGCGGTCTCGTGAAAGGAACTGGCGTGCCGAAGGCGGGTGAAGTACTCGGCACCGGCGGCGGGGAAGTGCACCGGCACCGGATGCGGCACCCGGTCCAGGGACAGTCGTTGGATGATGCCGGGCAGGCCGAGGCAGTGGTCGCCGTGGAAGTGGGTGACGCAGATCCGGGTCAGGTCGGTGGCGGTGACCGTGGCGTGCAGCAGTTGTCGCTGGCTGCCTTCGCCCGGGTCGAAGAGGATCACCTCGTCGTCCCAGCGCAGCACGTACCCGTTGTGGTTGCGGACCCGGGTGGGGGCCTGGCTGGCCGTCCCGAGCACCACCAGCTCGCGCATGGACACAACGACCTCCAGGCTGGAGCGGCCGGTCCGGCGTCGCCGGACATGAAGCGACCCCCGGGGCTTCCGCGCTGAGGCGGGCCGACTGGACTGGGCCGGCACCCCGGGGGTCGGGTGGCTGTCGTGGTTTCGCCGCACCGCTGCCACACGGTCTCGACGACTCTTGCCGTGCCCGCCCCGAGAGGCGGACGGATCACTGTCGAGGACAGCGGCTAGCGGACAGCCACCTCACGAGTCCGATTGCTATACAAGTCTGGACCACCTCCTTTCCCGTGTACCGCCACGCTATCCAGTCGGCCCCGGCCCGGCAACGGATTTCGATCACAGGCACCACGGGTGACTTTCGTAGGAAACGGCAAAAGAGGGAGCGCTTCCGCCCTATCTTTCGTCTAGCTCGACAGTTACGGTGTGCGGCAGAACGGTAACAGCATCCCCACCAGCAACGGACGTCTCACCAGTCGCTCCCCATCGTGAGGTGAACCTTGTCTGTCCTGCCCACGCTCCGCCGACATGCCCCTCGGCTCCTGCTCGCGCTGGGCCTGGCCGGCGCGTTGACCGTGTCCCTCGCCCCGCCCGCCGCCGCGGTCGACCGCAGCTCGGCGGCGGCCCGTCCCTCCACCGCGACCGGCGAACGCGTCACCGACCCGGTGGTCGCCGGGCCGATCGCCAGGACCTCTGAGGTCGGGCATCCCAGCCGCGGTTATCCCTTCCTCGCGACCGACCTCAACCTCGCCGCGCTCGGCTACGTCGAGCAGGAGTTCTTCATCTCGGGCACGGCGACCCGCTATGCCACGCGAGGCACGGACACGGCGGTGGTGACCAGCACCGACCACCCGTACGCCACCCGGATCGTGGTCCGTCGGCCGCTCACCCCCAAGGCGTTCAACGGCGTGGTGATCGCCGAGTGGAACAACGTCAGCAACCAGTGGGACCAGGAGGTCGACTGGTTCCAGTCGTACGAGCACCTGATCCGGGAGGGGTACGCCTGGGTCGGCGTCTCCGCCCAGCGGGCGGGGCTGCACTCCGCGACGGGCCTGCGGGCGTGGAGCCCGACCCGCTACGGCACGTTGGACGTCACCGTGGGCGGAACGATCAACGACGACAGCCTCTCGTACGACATCTTCAGCCAGGCGGTGAAGGCGGTACGCAGCCCGACCGGCGTCGCCCCGCTCGGCCGGCTGTCGCCCGAGTACGTGATCGCGACCGGCCACTCGCAGTCGGCCGGACGCTTGGCGAACTACTACAACGGCATTCAGCCGCTGGCCAACGTCGTCGACGGGGTTGTCCTGCACGGCGGCGGCGGGGTCCTGCGTACCGACCTCACCACCCCGGTGTTCCGGATCAACTCCGAGGGGGACGTGTCCAGCGGGATCTTCTCCGCGGCGGCCCGGGCGCAGGCCGACTCGCCGGTCCTCCGCTCCTGGGAGGTGGCCGGCGCATCGCACGGGGACTGGAAGCTCATCACCGACTACGGCCCGCTGCGGAAGCGGGACGTCGGCAGCTACCCCGGCGGATACCCGGGCGAGCCGCAGACCTGCGCCCTGCCGGCGCTGTCGCGCGTGCCGCAGCACATGGTGCAGAACGCGGTGTACGACCACACCGCCAACTGGATCGCGTACGGTGTGCAGCCGCCGACCGCGCCGAAGATCCAGATGACGGGCAACACCGTTGCCCGGGACGAACTCGGGCTCTCGCTCGGCGGCATCCGGCTCGCCCAGCACGAGGTGCCGCTGCGGATCAACAGCGGCAGCAACACCGGGCCGGGCTTCTGCTTCCTCGACGGCAGCTCGCTGCCGCTGTCCGACGCGCAGCTCGCCGCGCTCTACCCGACCGTGTCGTCGTACGTCGACGAGACCGTAGCGGTGACCATGGCCAACGTCCGTGCCGGCTACCTCCCGGGGGCGGTCACCCGTGACCCCGCCTGGTACTCCGACATCCGCGAACTCATCGGCGAGTACGTCGCCGCCGGCCGCATCACCGAACGCGTCGGTTCGCAGCTCGAGGTCCGCCTCAGGGCCGCCGAGCGGGCGGGTGTCGACGGCCGGGATCGTCCCGCGATCGTCCTGCTGGGGCACCTGGCCGACAGGGCGGATGCCCTGATCACCGGTGACCCCGGGGCCCGGGACGCGGTGCTCCGCGTGACCGAGGCGCTCGTCGCACTCCTAGACGAGGCGAAGCGGGCGGACCGGTAAGGGTCGGCTGCGGGGTGTCGGCTGCCGGCCGGCGCCCCGCCAGCCACCGACCCCGGCACCAATGGGCTGTGCGCCGCCGCGCTCGCGCGACCGCGCCGGGCCGGCGGGTGGGCCGACCCGGCGCGCGCGGGAGTGACGGTCAGGGCGCGTGGGCGATACCGATCGGGCCCTCGCGGGGGCCTTCCGCGCTGGCCGGCTGGACCGCCAGCGACGGGAAGTCGGCCAGGTCACCCTCCGGCTCGGCGTCCCACTCGGGGAACACCAGGTCGCTCTGTAGGTAGAGGCAGAGCAACTGGGCCAGGTGGCGCAGCCCGTCGAGGTGGGTGCGCTCGTGGCCGTGGGTGGCGTCGACGCCGAAGCCGAGCAGCGCCACCCGGGCGTGCGCCCCCGCCTCCACCGCCGCCGCCACGTCCGAGCGGTAGTAGTCGAACACGTCCCGGACCAGGTCCACGTCGTGCTCGCGGGCGATCGCCGCCAGGTTCCGGGTGAGGTGGTAGTCGAAGGGCCCCACCCCGTCACCCATCGCCAGGGTGGCGGCGTTCTCCCGGGACTGCTGCCCGGGCGCGACCACCGCCGCGTCCACCGAGACGATCTCGGCGACGTCCGGGTCGAGGCCGTGCGACGCGCCGTGGCCGATCTCCTCGGTCACGGTGACCAGCAGGTGCGCGGTGACCACCGGCTTCACCCCCGCGTCGACCATCGCCTTCATCGCGGTGAGCACCGCGGCCACCCCGGCCTTGTCGTCCAGGTGCCGGGACTTGACGTATCCGCTGGGCGTGACCGTCGGGTTGGGCAGGAACGCCACGAAGTCGCCCGCGTCGATGCCGAGCGCTCGCAGGCCGGCGATGTCGTCCACCGGCTCGTCGACGCGTACCTCGACCTGCTCCCAGCCGATGCCCTGGAGATCGACCCCCTCGTTGTAGCGGTGCCCGCTGGCCTTGAGCGGCAGCACCTGGCCGGTGATCACCCGCTCCAGGTCATCGGTGAAGATCCGTACGTGGGCCCCCTCGGCGAACCGGGCGCTGTGCGTACCGATCGGCTTCATCTCCAGCCGGCCGTTCTCCTTCAGCCGCTTGACCATCCCGCCGATGGTGTCGGTGTGCACCACGATCGCCCGGTCCGCCCCGGTCTCCCGAGGGCCGGGTAGGCAGGCGCTGAGCGCGCCCCGGCGGGTCAGCGTCGACGGGATGCCGAGCGCGGAGAGCCGCTCGCCCACGTACTGCTGCACGTGGTCGGTGCGCCCGGACGGGCTCGGGATGTCCAGCAGCTCGACCAGCACCTGGCGCAGATAGTCCAGGTCGATCGGCAGCGGAGTGGTCTTGCGTACGGTCATGCACCAGATGGTGCCGCACCCGCCGGGGTCCACAGCCGTTGCGGTGCCCGCGTCCCGGGGAAGAGCAGATCCACGAAACGCTCGGCCGTGGGCTGCGGCTCGTGGTTGGCCAGCCCGGGCCGCTCGTTGGCCTCGATGAAGACGTGGTCGGGTCGGTCCGGTGCCGGAACCAGCAGGTCGAGCCCGGTGACCGGGATGTCCAGCGCCCGGCTGGCGGTCACGCACGCCTCGGCGATCACCGGGTGCAGCTCGCCCGTGACGTCGTGGATGGTGCCGCCGGTGTGCAGGTTGGCGGTGCGCCGTACGGCCAGCACCTGCCCCTCGGGCAGCACGTCGGGCAGCTCGTACCCGGCCTCGGCGACCACGTCGCGGGTCATGTCGTCCAGCGGGATGCGGGACTCGCCCCCAGTGGCGGCGGCCCGGCGGCGACTCTGCCGCTCGATCAGCTCGGCGATGTCGTGCACGCCGTCGCCGGTGATCGAGGCGGGCCGGCGTACCGCGGCGGCCACCACCTCGTGGTCGATCACCACGACCCGCAGATCCTCCCCGGTGCACAACTCCTCGAGCAGCACGTCGGGGCAGAACCGGGCGGCCAGTTCGACGGCGGCGGCCAGCGCCTCGGGGGTGCCCACCCCCACGGTGATGCCGTTGCCCTGCTCGCCACGCGCCGGCTTGACCACCAGTTGGCCCACCTCGGCCAGGAACTCCGCGTCGGCCGAGTCGCCGGTGGCGGTGCGCCCGCCCGGCACCGAAAGGCCGGCCTCGGTCAGGATCCGCCGGGTGACCCGCTTGTCGTCGCAGCGGCTCATCGCCACCGCCGAAGTCAGCTCGGACAGCGACTCCCGGGTGAGGATCGTCCGGCCGCCGCTGGTCAGCCGCAGCTCGCCCCATTCCGGGTCGGTCACCTCCACCCGGATGCCCCGCCGCATCGCCTCGTCGGCGACGATCTTGGCGTACGGGTTGAGCCCGTCGTAGCCGACCGGCATGGCCGGCAGGAACAGCCGCTCGTTGATCGGGTTCTTGCGCTTCACGCAGAGCGTGGCGGTGCGGTAGAAGCCGAGCCGCTCGTAGAGCCGGATCGCCCCGGCGTTCTCGGCGAGCACGGACAGGTCGACGTACGCCCGACCTCGGGCGACCAGCCGGGCGGCCAGCTCGGTGATCAGCGCCTGGCCGGTGCCTGGCGGCGCCTGGTTGAAGTCGACGGTCAGGCACCAGAGACTGGCGCCCCGGTCCGGGTCGTCGAAGACCGCCACGTGGTCGACGCCGGTGATGGTGCCGACGATCTCGCCGGTCGTCGCCTCCGCCACCAGGTGCAGAAATCGATCGGTGGCGGCGTTGTCGACCAGTACCTCGACCGGCGCGGTGACCATGCCGTTGGCCGCGTAGATCCGGTTGACCGCGTCCGCGTCGGCGGCGTCGCGCAGCCGGCGGATGCGTACCCCCGGCAGCTCCGGCCGGCCGTCGGTCGGTGCCGGCGTGTCGGCGGTGCCGGCCTCCTCGGTCGTCCCGGTGGCGTGCCCCGGGCCGCCCCGGGTGTCGCCGAGCGGCAGCCGGTAGGTCAGCGACGGGTCGATGAACAGCTCGTCGGGCAGCCGGGAGACCAGCACATGCGGGTCGCGCAGGTAGATGCAGATGTCCCGGGCGCCGGCCGCCTCGGAGCGCAGCACGTCGGCGACGGCAGCCTGGTCGGTGAACGTCTGCCCGAAGACCAGCCGGCCCCAACCGCAGTCGAGGACGATGCCCTCGTCGCCGTTCGGGCGTTCGTCTTCCTCGGCGTCCGGACCGCCGCCCGCGGCGACCGGATCACCGCCCGGCCCGACCCGCTCGTACCGCCGTCCCGCGCCCCGACCCCGGTCGGTCCGGGCCACCCCCGTTGCCAGGGTGTCGGTCACGGTCAGTCGATTCCGTGGCTCTGGAGCCACATTTCCAGGAGTCCGAGTTGCCACAGCTTGTTTCCGTTCAACGGGGTCAGTTCGGCGTTGGGCGCGTCGAGCAGGGCGTTGACGTAATCGGCGCGG